>JASFLR010000569.1:0-3204 GCA_050117995.1 Anaerolineae bacterium | reverse complement strand
ACCCGGGGTGGCATGATGCGCGTATGCGGATCGGCGGCGATCTCGGCAGCCGGCAGGCCATCCACCAGCCAGCAGGTCGCAGGATCAACCTCTATGCCTGTATCCTGGTACATGAACCAGAATACCTTGTCAACCAGCACCTCACTCTCGCTGGTGGGCTCGCTCAGAAAGATGTCCCAGCTTCGATAGAGATAGGCGGCCTGCCTGGCCTCGGTGACGCTGGGGAAGATGCAGGACCACTGCTTATCGTTAGTGTTCCAGCCGATCTCGGTAATCCAGAATGGCTTATCGCCGTACCCGTTGTCCTGCATGACCGTCCACAGATTGGCGCGCAGGATATAGTCTCCGCCATCGAAGAGGTAGATAGCCGGGTCCGGTTCGAGCCCGTAGTAGGGATGCACGCCTACAACGTCAAAGGGCCAAGAGCTAGGCCCGTATCCCAGCGCTGCCAGCTGCTGGTACAGTTCATCCAGGTAGTGACCTGCCCCGCGCCCGTCCTCTCCCTTCCAGGCGTTGGACAGCCCTCCCAGCAGCACAGTCGCCTCCGGGTCCTGCTCCTTGATGGCCTGGTAGACGCCCAGCTTTGCCCAGGGATGGGTGATCTCGTCAGCGGTGGGATCGCCGCCCAGCAGGTAGGCAAAATGCAGTGGGCTCAGATAGGTCTCGCCCCCGGCTTCGGGGTTGTCCGGATCGTAGCCGATGTCCTCTTCGTTCCATATCTCCCAGGCGTGGATCTGGTTCTTGAACTCGCCCACTATCTGGGAGGTCAGATTGGCGAACTCGTCTCGATAGTCCGTGGTTGACCATTCCTCCTTGGGCAAGGGCAGTGTAGTATAGTCGATCAGGCCCAGCACCTCGACGCCACGCGCGGCGAGGTTATCTACCGCGAGATGGTAGTCGTCGTAGGGAATATCGGGGGGCGTGCCTTTAGCCCTGAACTCGAAGCGCATCCACTTCACGCCCAGGTTCTCAAGGTCGCTCACGACCTCATCATCGATGGGCTCGCCGTCCGGGGCAAAGGGGGAGAGGTTCATGCCCATGGGCTGGCGGAATTCAGGCACGTCGCCGGCGGGCTCCGGCGTCTGTGCGAGAATGTCTGCCTGGAGTCGCAGCACGAACAGGGAAAACAATCCCACCAAGGCGATGGCTGGCACCAGTTTGATGCTCCGGCTCTTCATCTCCGGTTCCCTTTCTCACGGTGGCCAATGCTCGGCCCGGCCTTGCCGCATGCGGAGCGAACGGATCCATCGTAGCACAAGGAATGAGGATGGTCAAACATAGCGATAGCTGTTCATAACCCCGTCCAAGTCGGATGGCAGCATCCATAGAGCGTTGTTTGCCTTTTCCGGCCGAGGGTGGTACAATCGAAAGGAACCTGATGGGAGAAGGGGACCATGATCGTCCGTCCAGCAACTTTGGCCGACCTCAATGCTTGCCTTCTGCTAGACCATGGCTGCGTGACCGACCACGTCTGGCAGATGCAGGTCAACGAGATGGAGTCGCAGGTCAGCGTGGCTTTTCATGCCGTGCGGCTACCTCGTCGCATGCGGGCCGAGTATCCCCGCGACCTGGAGCAGCTGGTTGAGGATTGGCAGCAGGGCGAGGGGGTTTTGGTCGCCGATGTGGACGGCGAGGTCCATGGCTATATCGACCTGGTGGCCAGGCCGTGGCAGCGGATGGGCTGGGTGGCCCATATGGCCGTCGACCGGGTTCATCGCCGGCGGGGAGTTGGCAGAGCGCTAATGCGTCATGCGCGGATCTGGGCTCGGGAGCATGGATTGCTGACGATCATGGCTGAGGCGACTACCAAGAACTATCCAGCACTCTGCTTCTATCAGAAGCTGGGATTCCAGTTCTGCGGGTTCAACGATCACTATTACACGAATCAGGATATTGCACTATTTTTCGTGCAGATTCTGCGCTAATCTGGTGAACGGTAGCAGTGGTTCGGTGATGCGGGGTTGATCATCTATGGAACAAGTGGGCCGGTGGATGACCGGGGGCCTGATCCTGGTCAACCAGGTTCTCTCGGCAACGGTAGTTCTCACATCGTTCTCACTATTTCTCTATCTCCTCACGCACAACTTTCGCAGTCGAGTGGCGCGAGCGTTCTGTGCACTGCTTGCGTTTGTCCTCTTTGTCTATGCCGGTGACGTAGTCTTGTACGCTGTTGAGACGCCTCTGGCGGCCGAGCGCTGGCTCAAATTCCAGTGGATTGGCATCGCCTTTGTGCCCGCAGCGTATATCCAATTTTCCGATGCGGTTCTGCGTACAACTGGCTTGCGGGCGCGATGGCGCGGGATCGTAGTCTCGCTGAGCTATGCTGCTAGCATCGCCTTTCTCGGGTTGGTTCTCTTCTCAGAGTTGCTGGTCTACGACGGCGTCTTTGATTCCCACAGCTCGCACCTAGCAGCGGGGCCGCTCTTCTGGCTCTTTGGGCTTTACTTTGTCGTGGCAGTGGCCTGGGGCGCACTCACCGTCCGGCGGGCGCGGGATCGCTGTCTGGCGCGTGCCTCGCGCCGCAGAATGCTCTACCTAGGCCTGGCCTCTGTCGCTCCGGCATTGGGCGTGTTCCCCTACATGGTGCTGACCAGTATCCAGACCGCGGTGCCGTCGAACCCGCTGCAGTTGTTGCTTCTCACGGGCAACGTCGTCGTTCTGCTGATGATTGTTGTCATGTCCTATAGCGTCGCCTACTTTGGCGCGCTGACGCCGGACCGCGTGATCCGGCATAGCCTGATCCATTACTTGTTGCGCGGACCTTTGGTGGGCGCCATCGTCATCTTTACCATGCTGGCTGTCCCCAAGGTCGAGCAGGTGCTTGGCATGCCGCGCGACACTATGCTGATCTTTGCAGTGGTGGGCGTGATCGTGCTCCTGCAATTGGCCATCAACCGGGCCAAGCCCGTCATCGACCGACTGATCTACCGGGAGGACAGGAAGGAGATCGCCTGGATCCAGACTCTTGACCGCCGCCTCCTTACGTCGGCCGACCTCAGTGCATTTCTGGAGAACACGCTGGCGGCGCTGTGCGACCTATTGCAGGTGCGGACTGGTTTCGTTGCCGTGCTGGCTGCCGGTCAATACCGCCTGGAGGCGCTCTGTGGCAACCGGATGCTGATCCGGGAGTTTCTTGAGAAACGGGATATTGCGGCTCAGGCGGGGCCCCTAGAGGAGTTTGATGGGGACCATCACTTCGCTCCC
>JASFLR010000568.1:0-3207 GCA_050117995.1 Anaerolineae bacterium | reverse complement strand
ACGACGGCTGCCCTACTCGGGCAGCGCGTCTTGGCGGTTCGCGGTTTCGTGAGCAAGGGGGTGCCAGTTGTTGAATTTGGTCTTGCCCAAAGTAGAGACTGATGCTCAGGCGAGGAACTATGGCCGGTTCATCATCGGACCGATGGAGAGCGGCTATGGTATAACCATAGGGAATGTATTGCGTCGTGTCCTGCTCTCATCGTTGGAGGGAGCGGCCATAGTCTCCATGCAGGTTAGGGGGATCCATCACGAGTTCTCCACAATTCCGCATGTCCGCGAGGACATGACTTCCCTGCTCCTGAACCTGAAGCAGATACGATTTAAATTCGCCGAGGGTGCCGAGGATCAGGCTCGCCTTCGCTTGGAGGTCAAGGGTGAGGGTGTTGTCGTTGCCGGTGACATCGTCTGTCCTCCCACGCTGGAGGTGATCAATCCAGAGCAGTATCTGTTGACCACCGACTCGCCTGAGGCGGATCTGGAGATAGAGATGACGGTGAGCCTTGGGCGGGGGTATTCACCGGCTGAGGAGCGTGGTAAGCTTCCTGTTGCCGAGATTCCCACCGATGCTATCTTTAGCCCGGTCCGCCGGGTGAGCTACAAGGTTGAGCGTGCCAGGATCGGACAGGTCAGCAACTTTGACCGCCTGATCATGGAGTTGTGGACGGACGGTACGATCTCGCCCGCTGAGGCGCTCAGTACCGGCGCGCAGCTCGTAGTCAAGCATATGACTTCCATCGCCGATGTCGGTGATGTGACCTTGGAGGTCGAGCCCGAGGTTGAGGAGAGCTGGATCCCGGAGCGGATAGCTGAGACCAACATCGAGGAGTTAGATCTTTCAGTTCGTGCCTTCAATTGCCTGAAGCGGGCTGGGATCACCAAGGTGGGCGAGATACTGGAAAGGCTTGAGAGGGACGAGGAAGAACTGCTGGCCATCCGCAATTTTGGGCAGAAATCACTTGATGAGCTCAAGCTGAATCTGGAAGCCAAGGGTTTCTGGCCTTTGGAGAAGGACTAGCCCTCGCAAGGGCTGGGATGCATGACAGCGACCTGAGATCTGGGTAGTAGGGATCGCTGCCTGAAGCTCATCGTTTGTGAGCTCATTGCTATTCGGAGGCGTTGAGAAGAGATGAGACATCGTAAAGCAGGCCGCCGGCTGGGTCGAGACAAGGGCCATCGGCGAGCGCTATATAGAAACTTGATGACCGACCTGTTCCGGCACGAACGCATCCAGACCACGGAGGCCAAGGCGCGGGCAGTCCGCCCCCTTGCGGAAAAGCTGGTGACCAAGGCGCGCAAGGCCCGAACAGAGCGCGTAGTTGAGTTGGCTCAACAGCGTGACGAGGAAAAGCTCCGTGCCTGGTTCAACGCCAAACGGGCCGGCCAACTGATTGAGCTGGCTGAGCAGGGGGATGATGAAGCCCTGGAGAGTATGGCCAATGGCATGGCCCTACACGCCAGGCGCCAGGTGCTCAGGGAGTTGCATGATAGGGACGTGGCTCAGAAACTCGTAGAAGAGATTGCGCCGCGATTCGAGGATCGACCGGGCGGCTATACCCGCATGTTCAAGCTGGGCATGAGGCGCGGGGATGCTGCCAAGATGGCTGTGCTGGAATTGGTCGAGTGAGGCCTGGTCCCTGTGCCCCGGGGTCTTGACTGGACCCACGCCCGGGCAGATGCTGAACGCCCTGTGGAACCGCGAGGTGCGGCGTGAGTGCTCAGCTAGAGGCTGGCAAGCCGCATCGGTTCCGGGCCAGGGTCGAGTACGACGGCACGGACTTTTACGGTTTCCAGGTTCAGGCCGCAGAGCGGACCGTTCAGGGAGAGATCGAGAGGGCGCTTGAAGCGATCACGGGAGCCGAGGCGCGAGTTGTCGGGGCAGGCCGGACTGACCGCGGAGTGCATGCCAGAGGGCAGGTCGTCGGCTTTTCGGTGGTGTGGCGGCACGGGCTGTCTGATCTCCACCGGGCGCTGAATGCGGTGCTGGCGGCTGACGTGGCCATCCTGGACCTGGATCTGGCATCAGAGGGGTTTCACCCCCGGTTTAGTGCGTTGAGGCGGGCCTATCGATACACGGTTCTGAACCGGCAATGGCGATCGCCTCTGGAGCGACGTACAGCCTGGCAGGTGACCGGGAAGCTGGACTTGAATGGCATGACGGAGGCTAGCCAAAGCTTGATCGGCACCCAGGACTTTGGTACCTTTGGCCAGCCCCCGCAGGGGGAAAACACGGTTCGTACTGTATTCCGAGCGGAGTGGCAGGCGGATGGAGCCAAGCTCTGGTTCGATATAGAGGCGAATGCGTTTCTCTACCGGATGGTTCGGAGTATCGTGGGCACGCTCGTGCAGGTGGGTCGGGGGCAGCTTTTGCCACAGGATGTCGCATCGTTCCTGCGAGCTCGGGATCGCAGTTTGGTGAAGCAGGTAGCCCCTGCTCACGGACTGTGCTTGATACAAGTAGATTACGTCGCGCGCGAGGGAGTTTGACAGTGAGGACTTTTACGCAGAAACAGGAAGAAATAGCACGCAATTGGTACGTCGTGGATGCCGAGGGCGAGACGTTGGGTCGCCTGGCTTCCAGGATCGCGCCGATTCTCAAAGGTAAGCACAAACCGGTTTATACGCCCCACCTGGATTGCGGCGATTATGTGATCATTGTGAATGCAGAAAAGGTGCGGGTGACCGGCCGCAAGATGGACCAGAAGTTCTACTACCGCCACTCTGGATATCCGGGCGGCCTGCGTAGTATAAGCTTGAAGGACCAACTGGCCAAGCATCCCGAGCGTGTGCTCCAGGCCGCGATTCGGGGGATGTTGCCAAAGAACAAGCTGGGGCGGCGCATGTTGAAGAAGCTAAAGGTCTACGCGGGCGACTCGCACCCGCATCAGGCCCAGCAGCCCAGGCCCCTGGAACTGTAGGGAGAGAGAACCTATGTCCGACGAAGTTCGTTACTATGAGGCGGTAGGCAGGCGGAAACGCGCGGTGGCCCGTGTGCGTCTTTATCCTGGTGAGGGCGAGATGGTCATCAATGGCAAGCCATTGGACGAGTACTTTGGCCGGCCCCAGGACTGGCGTGATGTGAAGGCGCCGTTTGCGCTCACGGAAACCCAGAACCGGTTCAACCTTTCGGTGCTGGTCAAGGGTGGGGGGATCACAGGTCAAGCCCACGCAATCCGTCATGGGATTGCGCGTGCGCTGCTCCTCGCCGAT
>JASFLR010000567.1:0-3212 GCA_050117995.1 Anaerolineae bacterium | reverse complement strand
CCACTTACTCCTGCCTGGAGCGGTCCCCTCTTCCCTATCAGCAGCATCGCCCTGCTCCCGGAGCGACCGGCCTTCGGTTCTTCTTCGCCGGACTCTGCGTGGGGGAAGCTTGGTTACGCGTTGGCCTCCAGTCTCATCTGGGGACCGGACGGCATCCCACCGTGTACCGCGCACGACATCCTGCAAATCGAGACGCTCATGCAGCCAGTCACGCAGCAACGCTACTCGAAAACGATAGCTCAGGGCGCCCAAGCGCTCGAGAATGCCCCGTTCCGCCAGATTGTCCAGCGCCGCGGCAACCTGCTCACGACCGGGCCTCGAGCCCGCTTTGTTGAGTACCGTTCGCACCTCCTGCACGGTAGCCACGCCGCGCGCCCCCCGGAGGGAGACCAAGGCAGCAAGCGCGGCCTGCTCCGGTGGCGAAGACTGGTGCCACAACTGCCGGAAATCCGGTATCTCCCTGCCAAGTAGGTCCTCCAGGACCAGGTCCACATCATGCTGGTTCACCCACCCAGTGGTAGCACAACGATTGAACACCTCGAAGCAGAGAAGTTGCAGGTAGTACGGCTGACCAGACGTGAGCTCTATTAGCCTGCGCGCCACGCCATAGTCGTAGGTGAGCACACCATCCACGGGCCAGGTAATCAGCCGGGAAGCGTCTTCGCCGTTCAACGGTCCCAGATTGTAGGTTGCCGCGCCGCCAAAGAGGCGCGCGAACCTGCGAAGGTACGCCTCCTGCTGAGTGGCCGACATGGTCATGACAAGAGCCAGCGCGCCATCCCGTTCTCGCAGTGTTTCCAGCATGGAGATCAGAGACGCCTGAATGCTGCCGTCCTCGACAGCCTCCAGACTGTCCAGATCATCCAGCATCAGGACCAGACACCGGTGGCCCAGGGCGTCGAGGATTTGGGGCCAATAGCGCTCTGCAAGAATCTGGGTCCGGCCCTCAAAGTCAGCCAGCCTGGGAGGCTGACCCTCCAGTCCAAGAGCTTGCTCCACGCCGTGCCAGATCAGATCGGTGAGCCTCCACAGCAGCCAATCCAGGCTTTTGATGGACTCGTCTAGCAGATCTACTCGAACAGCGATGAACTCCTCAGGCAGGTGATTGGGCAACTGCCTGAGCAGCGAGGACTTGCCCATCCTGTGTCCGCCAGCAAACACAAAGACCCTCCGTCCCTTGAGCAAGTGCTCTCGGACCGAGGCGATCAGATCCCGACGACCAAAGAAAAGGTCGGGATTGTCTATGGGCTGACCAGGTACATATGGGTTGACGGTGTCTGGCATGGGCTGCCTGTGTGCTCGGGATGGTCTACGATTGGATTCCAACTGACTCAACGGTGCTCAACCTCAACAGTATACCACGAAAATGCCGCTGTGGGAAATCCACAGTTTACTGAATGCAGCCCGCGCAGGACCCACCCATACGCTGTGCCAGCGCTTGCGGGTCCTGCACGGCCCTGCGGGCTATTGGCTGCGCAATTCGGCGCCCAACTCCTTCTTCAGCCGCTGGACGATGCGCTGAATCTGCTTGGCAACTATGTCGTCCCTCAGCGTCTTGTCAGGGGCCTGGAAGCTTAGGGCAAACGCCAGGCTCTTCTTCCCCTCTGGCACCGGATCGCCACGATACACGTCAAACAGGCTCACATCCTTGAGCAAGAACCCCCCAGATTCAGCGATGAGCCTCTCCACAGTCCCAGCAGGCACTTGGTCTTCAACAATGACTGCCAGATCCTGCAGCGCTGCCGGGTAGGGCGTGATCGGCTCCACAAGCCAGGTCTCCGGCACGTGTGCGAGCAAGACCTCCAGATCCAGTTCGGCGGCTGCCACGCGCCTATCAGGCAGTCCAAAGCCATCGCGTACTACAGGGTCTATCTCCCCCATAAAGCCCAGCACGACAGCTTGCTCGGAGCCCATCTCTGGACCCTCCAGAAGGATCCTCGCGGTACGCCCCTCTTGGAACGTCGGATGCTCAGCCGGCTCAAAGGCAGCCCCCGCGACATGCAGCCGTGCCAGCAAAGCCTCCACCACACCCTTCAAATCAAAGAAGTCGAGATCAGGTCCCTCCGTCTCCAGCCAGTGACGCTCGCTCCGCAGGCCAGTCACCACCATGGACAGGCGCCGAGGCTCCCTTGGCAACTCCTCACCGGCCTCTGGCAGGAAGACCCTGCCTACCTCAAAGATCTCCACCCGGTCGCAGAAGCGCAGGTTAGCTGCAGTCGTCTCCAACCCTGTTACCAGCAGGCTATGGCGCATCACAGAGCGCTCCTGAGTGATCGGATTCGCCAGGGTGATATACGAATCACTGTCGAGATCATCTGCTGCAACTAACGGATCTAGGGTCGCCTCTTGGTCCAGGTTTGTCAGCGAGTAGGTGATCACCTCCTGCAAGCCGCAACCGACCAGGATATCGCGCACTTTTTCCTCCAGCTGAAGAACGCGGTTGCTCCGTTGGGGCGGCAGTCGATCGGCCATTTCGGTGAGTGGAATGCGATCGTAGCCATATATACGAACCAACTCCTCGATCAAGTCGGCTGGGTACTCGCAATCCAGACGATGATTGGGCACCGTTACGCGCAGCGCATCCTCTGAGATCGGCTTGCACTCGAACTCGAGGGGTTCCAGGATGCTCGCGATGGCGTCAAGGTCAAAGTGGATGCCCAGGCTCCGCTCCACTTCGCTGGTTGTCAGATCGATGACGACGGGCACTGGCTTCACCGGATACTCGTCCACCAGTCCTGGGGCAATAGCACCGCCAGCTAAGACTCGCATCAGCTCGCTGGCCCGCCGAACTGCCGGTGCCGCCAGATCGGGATGAATGCCGCGGCCAAACCGGGCGCTGGCCTCGCTGGGCAGTTTCAGCGCCTGCGTCGTGCGTCGCACAGACACCAGGTCGAAATTTGCCGACTCTAGCAGGATATTCTTCGTGTCCTCGCTGATCTCTGTATCGTACCCCCCCATCACGCCTGCCACCGCGATGGGACCGCGCGTGTCGCAGATTAGAAGCGTCTCGTCACTAAACGTCCGTACCACTCCGTCCAGCGTCTTCATTGTCTCGCCATCCTCAGCACGCCGCACAATGATGGTTGGCACTTCTCCATCTGCCCGCGCCACCAACTTGTCGTAGTCGAAAGCGTGCAGCGGCTGGCCCCACTCTAGCATCACAAAGTTGGTAATGTCGACGATGTTGCTGATCGGCCGCATACCTGCCCTGC
>JASFLR010000566.1:0-3213 GCA_050117995.1 Anaerolineae bacterium | reverse complement strand
TGGCGGGTTGCACCTAAACGCCAGTGAGGCTACACTTGACGGGAACATGATTAGCGGTAACACTGCCCAGAGCGGCGGTGGATTGATGGTGTGGGAAAGCCCCGCCACGCTCATCGGAAACACCATCTCCGGCAACATTGCTGACTGGGGTGGCGGATTAAGCCTGGGCAACAGCGACGCCACGCTCACCGAAAACACGATCACTAACAACACCGCTAATGAAAGCGGCGGCGGAGTGAGTTTGGGCGGCGGCGCCACACTAAGCCACAACATCATCTCCCACAACATCGCCCATGGCTGGGGCGGCGGTGGCGCGTATCTTTCTTCCAGTACTGCTATGTTGAGTGGTAATACTGTTTTGGAAAATACCGCTGGTGAGGGTGGCGGGCTGTTGCTATTCCATAGCCCTGCCGAGATCAGTGGCAACACCGTCCATCTCAACACCGCCAATACCATCGGCGGCGGAATCCGGCTGAGGAATAGTGATGCCACTATTCGTGACAACATCATCACGGGCAACTCTGCCGGTCAGGGGGGCGGGGGACTGCGCCTGACTGAGAGCTACAACGCCACCATCAGCGGCAACGTTGTCACCTATAACTCTGCCACCTATGGCGCCGGGGCGGCATTGTACCTCAGCTCGGCCACATTCAGCGGCAACACCATCATGTCCAACACAAGCTCTTACGCCGGAGGAGGGTTGCATTTGGCAAGCAGCAATGCCACGCTGGTCAACAACATTGTCGCCGACAACCAATCCGACACCGGCTGCGCTGTGTACAGCATGAGATCCACCGCTCATCTACTCCACAACACCATCGCCCGGAACAGTGGCGGCGACGGCCGCGGAATCTATGTCACTGACACTAGCAGCCTCGACTCGGTTAGCAGCATCCTCGTGGGACACACGGTGGGCATCTTTGTCGACTGGAGCAGTGCAGCCAGCTTGGACGCCACACTGTGGGGCAGCGGCGTGTGGGCCAATGGGATCGACTGGAGTGGTGGAGTTACCACGAGTGGCGATTTCTGGGGCGACCCGGCGTTTCTCGACCCAGATAACGGCGACTATCACATCGGCTCGGGAAGTGCAGCCATCGACGCCGGGGTGGATGCAGGCGTCTATGTGGATATCGACGGTGAAGAACGGCCCTACGGCGCGGAGTTCGACCTCGGCGCCGATGAATGGCTCCCGGAATGAGTGAGTTGCGTTAGGTTCTACTCAGGCGGGCGCGCTGTCGCGAGACGGCTGGCGTCCGCCTGAGCTTTGCTCCTCCGGGCTAAGGATAAGGTACAGCACCCTAGATGCAGCCGAAAGAGGCTACCTTCAAGCCGGAGCACCCTCTGTCTCGGGCGCCTCTGGCAGGGCCAGCACCTCGATGGTATCGCCCACCTTCACCTGGCCTCCCTCGTGGATGCGGACAAAGATGCCCTCCCGGGGCATGACGCAATCGCCAGCCTGTTCATAGATGGCGCAGTGATCGTGGCAGACCTTGCCGATCTGGGTCACTTCGACCAGCGTTTCGCCCAGGCGCAGGCGCGTGCCAACGGGCAGGTCAACGAGACTCATGCCCTCGGTGGTGATATTCTCGGCAAAGCTGCCCTCGCTGACGTTCAGCCCGACGGCGCGCATCTTTTCGATGCTCTCCCAGGCCAGCAGGCTGACCTGGCGGTGCCAATCGGCCGCGTGGGCATCGCCCACGATGCCCCAATCAGGCCGCAGCTCGGCCTGGTTGATGTTGCGCTTGCGGATGCCTCTCTTCTCGCTGGTACATACGGCGAGCACCTTGCCCGTTGCGCCCACCGTGATCTGGGTATGTTCGTCCTGTCCGTTCACTCTTCCTCCTGGTTCCAGGTTCCGCTTGCGCCGCCGGCCTTGTGTTGGAGGCGCACATCTTCTATGCGCATGCCCCGATCGACGGCCTTGCACATGTCGTATACGGTCAGCGCCGCCACACTGACGGCGGTCAATGCTTCCATCTCTACGCCAGTCTTGCCCCGGGTGCGAACCGTGGCCTCGATCTCCACCCACGCCTTGCCATCGCCCTCGCCAGGCGCGAGTTCGACCGAAACGTGGGTCAGCAGCAGGGGATGGCACATGGGGATCAGCTCGTGGGTGCGTTTGGCTGCCTGGATGCCGGCGATCTGGGCCACGGTGAGGACGTCGCCCTTTTTTGCCTCGCCGGCCTGGATCAGCGCCAGGGTGGTGGGCTGCATGGTGACGCGACCACGGGCAACGGCAATCCGTTCCGTGTCCGGCTTGGCGCCCACGTCCACCATTCGCGCGCAGCCCTCCTCGTCCAGGTGGGAAAGGGCGCCTGCCGCATGCTGGGTTGGAATGTCACCAGTCATATTAGCCCCCTATCTGCGCCATGGTGCGGTCCTGCGGAGCAGCGGCCTCGTTCAGGTGGTGCCGCTGCGGCTTACGATGGATGGCCTCGTCCAGCAACGACCGGATGGTCTCGTACTCGGCTCCGGCGCGCAGCGGGTCGCGAAGGTCGATCTCGTCACCGCTCATCAGGCAGGGCCGCAGCCGCCCGTCAGCCGTCAGCCGCAGGCGGTTGCAGCTCGTGCAGAAGTGCTTGCTCAGCGCGCCGATGAATCCGATGCTTCCATCGGCGCCGGGCCAGCGGTAATAGCGTGCGGGTCCATTGCCCCGGGGGCCGTGGACCGGCTCCAGGGGCCTGGCCTCTGCTTCTATCCGCGCCCGGATTTCGGGGACAGGCACCACGCCGTCGCCGGCCCAATCCACGTTGGCACCAATGGGCATGAGTTCGATATACCGCACGTGCCATCCGTGGGTCACCGTGCGGCGGGCGAAATCGACGATCTCGTCGTCGTTCAGGCCGCGCACCACCACCATATTGAGCTTGATGGGCGCGAGTCCGGCAGCGCAGGCAGCCTCTATCCCGGCCCAGACATCTTCCAGCCGGTCGCGGCGCGTGATCTGCCGGAAGCGGTCGGGGTGCAGGGTGTCCAGGCTGATGTTGACCCGTTGCAGGCCCGCGTCCGCCAGGGACGCAGCGTGGCGGGCCAGAAGCGTGCCGTTGGTGGTCATGGACAGGTCGTCGATACCAGGAACCGAGGCGATTATGCGCACCAGGTCTTCCAGATCGAGGCGGGCCAGGGGTTCGCCACCGGTGAGGCGCACCTTGGAGATGCCCAGCTCGGCAGCCGCGCGGATGACCACCGACAGCTCTTCGTAGGAGAGGATCT
>JASFLR010000565.1:0-3224 GCA_050117995.1 Anaerolineae bacterium | reverse complement strand
TACAGGCAGGACCTGGCCTTGTTCCGGACGGTCATGGCGATCGTCAACAGCTCGCCAGAGTTGGACCATATCCTGAGGCTGACGCTGCGGACCGTGCTGCGCACCCTGGGGCCCGGTTTTTCGGGGATGGTCCTACTGCACGAACCAGAACATCCGGGCCTGGCAGTTGTGGCGCACGAGGGTCTGTGGGACGGAGAAGCGCCAAGCCGTGTGTTTGTGCGGGACTGCCCGTGCAGCCAGGTCATGGAAACAGGGATGCCTGTGTTTGAGGCCCAATGCCCTAGCCAGACATGCCACCACGATCTGCACACAGAGACGCTATGTGGTCGCCTGGTAGCACCATTGAAGATGCGGCAAGGCCACGTGGCTGGCACGCTATGTATATTCTGCCCCCCCGGTTATACGCTAGAGATGACGGCTCTGAGCCTGTGGGACGATATTGGAACGCAGATTGGGCGGGCAATCGAAGATGCTCGCATGCACGCACAGCTGCAACAGACACAGGAGCTGCTGCAGACGCTCTACGATGTCAGCGACCATCTGGCAACAAGTCTGGACCTGGAGTGGGTCCTGTCGCGCGTGCTGGAGCTGTCCATGGCGGCGACCGATGCCCGTGAAGGCAGCATCTTTATGCTGCCGGGTCAGGACACACCCGCGCCGCGGGTCCTCCGACGTGACCTTTCGGGAGAAGCTGCAGACCACATCATCTCCCGCGTGCTCACAGATGGACTTGCAGGATGGGTGGTACGCAACAAAGAGGGCATCATCATCGCCGATACTTCAAAGGACGGTAGATGGCTGGCCCTGCCCGATGACCCAAATCCCGCCTACTCGGCCCTGGCCGTGCCCTTGATGGCCAACGATCAGGTGTTGGGTGTGATCACGCTGGACCATAGTGACATCGGCCATTTTGAGCCGCAGCAAATGGGCTGGATGCGTGCTATTGCCTACCAGGCATCCCTGGCAATCGAGAAGGCCAGACTCCACAATGAGGTTACGCACCTGGCGGAGGTACTGGCGGAACGGGTGGAAGAACGCACTCGTGAACTGAGGGAGACGCAAGCTCAGCTTGTGCAGGCTGAGAAGCTAGCTGCGCTGGGCGAGCTGGCAGCGGGCGTCGCTCACGAGATTAATAATCCTTTGCACATCCTGCAGGCATATGTAGAACATATGAGCAGCAAGCTCTCGGCCGACTCGTCCTTTGTCGACTTTGTGGATCCGATGCGCAACGCATTGGACAGCATCGCCCGGCTGGCAGGCCAGCTCCGCGATTTCTCCCGTCCGGCTGGTGGCGAGTGGAAGCCGCTCAACGTGAACCGCTCGCTGGAGAATGTCCTGAAATTGGTGAACAAGGAGATGATGCACTGTCAGATCGAGATTCAGGACTGTCTGTCATCTCAACTGCCTACGGTAACCGGGGACCTACGCCAGATCGAACAGGTCTTCCTCAACCTAATCCTCAATGCCCGCGACGCCATGCCTGGAGGCGGGCGGATTGCCATTGAGACGTATGCGACCGAGGACAAGGTACACATCCGTTTCGCGGACACCGGAGTAGGGATCCGTGAGGAAGATCTGGAACGTATCTTTGAGCCGTATTTCACCACCAAAGAAGACCGGGGAACGGGACTCGGTCTGGCCATCTGCCAGCGAATCATCACCCAACACGGGGGCAGGATAAGCGTGTCCAGCAGATTGGGTGAGGGAACGGTCATGATACTCCACCTGCCAGCCAGCCGCCGGGAGCGCACGTCCGCCGGTGAAGAAGCAACACGCCCCTAGATCTGACGAAACAGATCCTCACGTTAGGTCCCGCCCACATCAGACCAATTCCCCAAACGATGCAAACTGGCTCGCCGTTGCCCGTGCCCATGGAGGCCATAGCTGGCGTTGCGTTGAGAATCGTGCGAGTTGGTGGCATAGGTTTCACGCTACGAGACTCCGGATGGAAGAGAAAAACTGATCCAGTTTGACGGGGGTTGGCAAATCGGGTATCATGAGCCCAGTCGACTGCAATCAGAATCTGGCCAAAGGCCGAGGGAAGAACGTGCAAGACGCAAACCGGCATGCGAAGAAGCGCAGGGGGAATGCAAGCAAGATCATCGCCCGCGCCGCGTTGGTAGCAGCGCTCTATGCCGCGCTCACCCTGGCCATCGCACCCCTCAGCTACGGCCCGATCCAGTTCAGGATCAGCGAGGCGCTGAAGGCACTCGTACTGGTCCAGCCGTGGCTGATTCCGGGCATAATGGCCGGCACATTTGTCGCCAACCTGTTCAGCCCGTACGTCGGACCCTGGGAGCTGATCTGGATGCCGCTTACTGACGGGCTTGGGGGACTGTTGGCATGGTGGATCTGCCGACGCTGGTGGCCGGCAGGGCTGGGCACCTACGCCCTGACAACGGCACTGGCCGTGGGCCTGATGCTGCATGTGGTTGCCGGATTCCCGCTTTGGCTCACCATGGGAACGGTTCTGATCGGTGAGATCGTGGTCATCCCCCTCGGCTGGCCCATCGCCAAAGCGTTGCAGAGATGGGCACTGCTGTGAAGCACTGCCCCGCTATCCCTACTGAGGACGGAGGAACCTATGAGTCACAATGAAGCTGATGACCTGTCCGGCCTGCTTCTGTCGGAAGAGCTCCCCGCGGAGCACCGCTCCGGATTCGTGGCGGTCGTCGGCAAACCTAATGTAGGCAAATCGACGCTGATGAATGCCTACCTGGGTCAGAAGGTGGCTATCGTCTCGCCCAAGCCGCAGACAACACGAGACCGATTGCTGGGTATTCTTACCCTGGTGCGCGAACGGGGCGACCTGGCCGATGCCCAGATCATCTTTGTGGATACACCGGGCATCCACGAGCCGCTGCACAAACTGGGGGAATACATGGTCCAGACCGCCATCCGCGCCATCCCCGATGCCGATGTGGTGCTCTTTTTGGTGGATGTCTCGCGACCGCCGAATGATGAGGACAGGCAGATCGCCGAGATCTTGCGGCAACGCAGCTCCCTGCCAGTGCTGCTCACGCTGAACAAGGCAGACCTGGTGAACGCTGACCAAGCGACTGCCTTTGTAGAAGCGTACCAGGCGCTGGGCGAGTTCAACGAGAGCTTCCTGGTCTCGGCGCTGCAGGGCGATAACCTGGACACCCTGCTCAAGGCGACGATCGAGCGGCTGCCCGTGGGCCCGCGTTACTATCCCGAAGAACAGGTCACTGACCAGCAGACAC
>JASFLR010000564.1:0-3228 GCA_050117995.1 Anaerolineae bacterium | reverse complement strand
CGCCCCACCGTCCGGTTGCGCTTTCTGAGATAGCTGTCGGCTGCCCGGGTCACATCGTCGACGGTAACTGCCTCCAGGCTGTCGATAAATCCCTCGAACCAGCCAACGTCGGCCACGATCGACGCATAGCCCAGCCAGAATCCCTGGTTGGTAACGCTCTCGCTCGAGTAGGCGAATTGCGCCTTGGACTGCTTGATCGCGGTCTGAAGCTCTTCCTCTGAGATGGGCTCCGCCAGGATCTGGTCCATCTCCCGGTTTAGGGCTTGCTCCACTTCGTCCACGGTGCGCCCGGCTCGCACGGTGGCTGTGATGTTATACAGATAGGGATCGACCATGGGCGACAGCGAGCCCGAAACTGCTGCTGCCAGCTCCTCCTCGACCAGCGCTTTGTATAGGCGCGAGGTCCGGTTGGGCGGGCTTGACATCGCCAGGTTCATACCACTGGCCCCGGTGAGGATGGAGCTCAGGATCACCATCGGGAAAAAGTCGGGGTCCTTGGCTGCTGGCCCCCGGTAGGCTGCCTGCAGATACGCAGTGCTGCCAGGTCCTTCGAGATCCAGTCGGCGCTCCCCACGCTGCGGCGGCTCGGTTCGAGTCACCTGCGGCGGCTCGGCCCGAGCGACGAGGGGCCCGAATAGTTGCTCGATGCGGGCCCGCATCTTTGGGCCCTCGAAATCGCCCACCGCCACGGCGATAGCATTGCTCGGACCGTAGTACGTCTGGTAGTGATGCCACAGCTGCTCGCGGCTGATCGTCTCCAGGTCGCACATATCACCGATGGTGTCGTGATGGTAGGGGTGGACGCGAAAGGCCGCCCCCATAACCTCTTCGCGCAGCAAAAAGGTCGGCTGGTTTTCGGCGCCCTCGCGCTCGGAGATGATGACTGTGCGCTCCCGGGACGCTTCCTCCCGATCAAAGAGGGCGTTGACCATCCGGTCGGCCTCGATCCGCAATGCCAGGTCAATCCGATCCGCCGGCAGCGTCTCGAAGAATGTCGTGAAGTCGAGCCACGTGTAGGCATTTCGCACGCCCCCGTTTCGCGCGATCTCTTTGTGCACGCGTTCCTTGGGAAAGGCCCGGGAACCCTTGAACAGCATGTGCTCGGCATAGTGGGCAATGCCCGTGATGCCCGGCACTTCGTTGCGGCTGCCGACGCGGTACCAGACCCAGAAGGTCGTCACCGGCGCGTGCCGGCTCTCCTTTAGCAACACCGTCAGCCCGTTGTCAAGTGTCTGCTTTTCGATCTGCATGCCAACTCCTGGCGATTCAGGCTTCGTCAATGTACCCCCGTCCTACGCCCCGGTACACAAATCCCAGGGCCTTCATCTGCTCGACTTCATAGATATTCCGTCCATCGACGATGATCGGCTGACGCATCGCCTTTTTCAGTTTGGGCAGGGAGAGATGCTTGAACTCGTTCCACTCGGTGATAATCACCAGGGCGTCGGCCCCTTGGGCCACTTCGTAGGCATCCTGGCAAAGGGTCACGTCGCTCAGGTAGTGATCGGCATTGACCATCGCCACCGGGTCGTAGGCCCGGATCTTGGCCCCTTCGCTCTGCAGTAGGTGTATGAGTTCTACTGAGGGAGCCTCTCTCATGTCATCGGTATTGGGCTTGAAGGCCAGTCCCAGCACGCCCAACACCCGCTGGTCGAGCCTTCCCAACAGCTCTCGCAGCTTGTGCACTACCTGCCGTCGCTGGTCGCGGTTGATGTCCATCACCGCGCGCAGTAGCTGCGGGTGGCAGCCGTGAACGGCAGCCATGTGCGCCAATGCCTGCACGTCCTTGGGGAAGCAACTGCCGCCGTAGCCAATGCCGGCGTCCAGAAAGTCGGGTCCGATCCGCCTGTCGTATCCCATGCCCACCGCGACTTCTTTCACGTCGGCTCCCAATGCCTCGCAGATGCTGGCTATCTCGTTGATGAAGGAGATCCGGGTGGCAAGAAAGGCGTTGGAGGCATACTTGATCATCTCGGCAGTGCGCAGGTCGGTGATCATGATCGGCGCCCGAAGCGATAGATACAGCTGGGCCACCTGCGCTGCTGCCTCTGGATCCAGCGAGCCCAGAACGATGCGGTCCGGATGCATGAAATCGTTGATGGCCGCTCCCTCCCGCAGGAACTCGGGGTTGCTAACCACGGAAAAGTCGACCGGCTCTGGCTGGTGCCGCCGGACAATTTCGGACACCCAATCTCCAGTCCCAATCGGCACGGTGCTCTTGTTGATGATGATGAGTGGGTGGTCCATGATCTCGGCAATGCTCTGGGCAGCAGACCGGACGTATTTCAGATCTGCCTCGCCCCCGCTGCCCTGGGGAGTGCCTACGGCGATAAAGGCGAACTCGGATCCGTCGATAGCCTCATTGTAGGAGGATGTGAACTCGAGCCTGCCAGCCTGCATATTACGCCGGACGATCTCCTCCAGGCCGGGCTCGTAAATCGGCAGCACTCCGGCACGCAACTTCTCGATCTTGGCCTCATCTACGTCGACACAGGTGACTTGATGCCCCAGGTCGCCAAAGCACGTACCGGTCACCAGACCGACGTACCCAACCCCAATCACGCATATCTTTCTCATCGTGCACTGTCCTCACTTCTGATTTCTCTTGGCTCCAGTCGGGAAGACCTGTCATTCATGAGCCGGACTCTTGGGCCTGGCGCTGGTTGCACGAAGAACCGTAGACCGCGCCAAGATTATAGGAGGCATGGACTGCGGGACGCGGCACGACCTTTGCCGATCCCTGACATAACGGCCCCACTATACCACAAGATGCGGCCACAGACAAAAGCCCAGCGTATTGGGGCCCGGCACCGGTGCTGCAAGCCGGTCCACAGGCGCGCTCTGGTCGTGGCCTACCATCGGCGCCGCTCCTGAGATAATCCTGGAACTGCCGCGTCGATTGACAGCGGCAATGCCGGCCGTTATAATGGGATAGCCAAGGAGGAGTCTGAGTAGATGACGACCGAGCTAACCCATCAGGAATGGGACGAGCAATTTGCCCGGCAGGCTGGCTGGACGCGAGGCACGCGCGCCCATCTATACCGCAGGGCCAATCTGCTGCGAGCTGAGCGCGTCCTCGATGTCGGCAGCGGCACTGGCGTCGTGACGGAGGAGTTGGCGGAACGCACCCAGGCTCAGGTGATCGGCGTCGATCTTGATCCAGGGATGGTGGACTTTTCGCTAAAGCGACGCGGCAAAGCCGAGTATCGAGTGGGAGATGCTCACGAT
>JASFLR010000563.1:0-3231 GCA_050117995.1 Anaerolineae bacterium | reverse complement strand
GGGCAGCCGTCGTTTCACTTTTGTTCTGTACAGCCTAGCGGCTATAGTACTCGACAATCAACTGTTCGTCGATCGCCACGTCAATGTCCCCACGCTGTGGCATGGACAGAACACGTCCAGACAAGGTCTGCTCATCCCGGCTAAGCCAGTCAGGCACGGCGCGGTGTTCCAGATCAAGCGCGATGTCCTGGATCATGCCCTTCTTCCGGCTGGTGGGCCGGATAGCGACAACATCGCCCGGCTTGACCAGATAGGAAGGAATGTTGACCTTGCGCCCGTTCACCTCAACGTGCCCATGGCGGACGATCTGCCGCGCCTGGGGTCGAGACATGGCAAAGCCAAAGCGGTATACCACGTTGTCGAGCCGGCTTTCCAGGATAACCAGCAGATTGGTGCCAGTCAGACCGCGAAGCCGCTCCGCCTCGCGGAAGTAGCGCCGGAACTGGCGCTCCAACACGCCATACACCCGGCGGGCCTTTTGCTTTGCCCGCAATTGGAGCGCATAGTTCGACTCCCTTCGGCGAAACTGCGATCGCCTACCGTGCGAACCAGGCGCATAGGGTCGCCGCTCAATTGCGCACTTGGGCGACATGCAGCGCTCACCTTTCAGAAAGAGTTTCTCGCCTTCGCGGCGGCACAGCTTGCACACCGCGTCCTTGTATCGTGCCATTCTACCTCCACCATAGGGGCAAGGCACTAGCCTGCCCTCTTTACAACTAGACCCTTCGTTTCTTGGGCGGACGACACCCATTGTGCGGAATAGGCGTCACATCGGTAATCGAGGTGACTACCATCCCTGCTGCCTGCAGCGCGCGAATGGCTGCCTCGCGGCCCGGGCCAGGGCCCTTGACAAATACGTCCACTTCGCGCATGCCATTGGCCTGCGCTCCACGAGCCGCCTGCTGCGCCGCCAACTGGGCCGCATAGGGCGTGCTCTGGCGCGATCCCTTGAAACCAGCCGTCCCGGCACTTGCCCAGGCAACGGTGTTGCCAGCAGGATCGGTCATGGTTATGATCGTGTTACTGAATGTAGCCTGGATGTGAGCCTGTCCCTTGGGGATAACGCGCTTTTCGCGTCGCGGCCCACGCCTCGGCCCCTGTCGCCTTCTTCCCATTGTGCCTCCTAACTTATAGGCTACTTCTTGGCCCGCGCGCGGCGCTTGCCCGCCACGGTCTTGCGCGACCCCCGCCTCTGCCGGGCGTTGGTCCGCGTTCGCTGCCCCCGTACCGGCAGGTTCTTGCGGTGGCGGATACCACGATAACAGCCAATCTCCTGCAATCGCTTGATGTTCATGGCTACTTCGCGCCGCAGGTCACCTTCTACCCGATAGTTGCGATCGATGATCTCGCGTAGTCGCGCAACCTCGGACTCGGCCAAGTCGCGCACCCGCGTATTCGGATCAATCTCAGCCTGGGACAGGATCTCCTGGCTTACGGACCGCCCAATGCCATAGATATAGGTAAGCGAAACCTCAACCCGCTTGTCCCGGGGCAAGTCCACACCTGCAATACGTGCCATCAATCTCCTCCGTTTCCACGCACGAGACGCCACACAGGATCAAGCACGGCGCCCCATACTCTATCTACCCCTGTCGCTGCTTGTGCTTGGGGTTGTCGCAGATGACGCGGACCACTCCGCGCCTCTTGATAATCTTGCATTTCTCACAACGTCTCTTAACTGATGGTTTGACCTTCACAATCTACCTCCCACTCCCAGGCCCGCTAGAGCCTCGTCAGAATCTCCGGGCCATTCTTGGTGACCGCCACCGTATGCTCAAAATGAGCGGATCGCTTTCCATCGGCCGTCACCACAGTCCAGTGGTCATCCAGCACGTGGGTTCTCCAATCCCCAACATTCACCATGGGCTCCAGGGCAAAGGTCATGCCGGGTCGCAGCCGAATGCGCCGACCGAACCTCGGCTCGAAATAGTTGGGGATCTGTGGATCCTCGTGCATATTGCGACCGATTCCGTGTCCGGTGTACTCGCGTACTACCGAGTAGCCATAGCCCTCCGCACACTCCTGGATCGCTTTGGAAACGTCCGTCGTAAACTTGCCCGGCTTGGATGCCTCAATGCCTACCCGCAACGCCTCTGCTGTTGCATCCATCAGGCGCTGGCTCTCGGCATCAATCTCGCCCACGGCCACCGTGATGGCCGAGTCGCCATGAAAGCCCTTGTAGATGACGCCCACATCGACACTGATGATATCACCCTCATTCAGCACCCGATCCCCGGGAATTCCATGCACAATCTCTTCGTTGATAGATGAACAGATCATGCCCGGAAAGCCCCGATATCCCTTGAACGAGGGAATGGCCCCATACTTGCCGACGATAATCCTATCGGCAACCTCCTCCAGGTCAGCGGTGGTGATACCAGGCTCGACTGTTTGCCTAATCCCAGACAACACCTCGGCGACAATCCGACCTGCCTCACGCATGAGCGCCAGCTCACGCGCGGACTTGAGCGTGATCATAGGCCCCGAACGATCTCCAGTAGTTCGGCCTGGATCTTGTCAATGCCCGGCCGACCATCCACTTCCGCCAGCAGCCCCTTCTCCCGGTAGTAGTCAATCAGCGGAGCTGTCTGCTCCTTGTACACCTCGATACGATGCTTCTGCGTCTCAGGCGTGTCATCAGGTCGCTGGTAGAGCTCTCCTCCACAGCGGTCACACACGCCCTCTTCCTGCGGCGGGCTGAAGAGATGGTGATACATGGCGCCGCACTTGCGGCAGGTCCAGCGTCCGGCCAACCGGGCCAGGAGCACATCGTCAGGCACCTGGATATTGGGGACCACCGCCAATTGGTGATCCATCTCGGCCAAAAGCTCCTCGAGTGCCTCGGCCTGACCGATAGTGCGTGGGAATCCATCCAGGATGGCTCCCTTGCTGGCATCAGCCCTCGAGAGCCGCTCGCGAACCATGCCGACGGTAACCTCGTCAGGCACCAGCTCGCCACGCTCCATGTATCCCTTGGCCAGCAGGCCAAGTTCCGTCTCCTTCTTAAGGTTCTCGCGGAACAACTCGCCGGTCGAAACCTGCGGGATGCCCAGTGTCTCCGAGAGACGCTCGGCCTGGGTACCCTTGCCAGCCCCTGGCCCACCCAGCAACACGAGAAACAGCGCATCCGATGGCACGGTCGACTCCTTTCAGCCAACCCAACCCGATCTCAGCCCAAGATACCCTTGCGCAAGAACTTGTCGTAGTGGCGCATCTGGAGCTGTGCCTCCA
>JASFLR010000562.1:0-3232 GCA_050117995.1 Anaerolineae bacterium | reverse complement strand
GGTGGCTGACTTGGGTCTCTTCCTGTGAAGCAGTTCTCAGACGGATGAGGAGAATGAATATGAGTACCGTAGTTGTTGACAAACTGGCAAAGCGATTCGGTGAGACGGAGGCGGTGGTCGACGTGTCCTTTGCCGTCGAGCCTGGCGAGATTTTTGGCCTGCTGGGTCCCAACGGGGCTGGAAAGACGACCACCATCCGCATGATGCTGGATATATTCCGTCCGGATGCGGGCACCGTCAGCGTCTTTGGCGGCGCGCTCGACATGGCAAAGAAACGCCGCATCGGCTACATGCCTGAGGATCGGGGCTTGTACAAGGACCTCAAGCTGGAGCCAACCCTTGTCTACCTAGCTTCACTCAAGGGCATGGACGAGGCGGCGGCCCGCAAGCGGCTCCAGGGATGGCTGCAGAGACTAGATCTGGCTGAGCATCGCGACAAGAAGGTGCAGGAGCTGAGCCGCGGTATGCAGCAGAAGGCTCAGATCATCGCTACGTTGCTCCACGAGCCCGATCTGATCATCATTGATGAGCCGTTCTCCGGCCTGGACCCGGTGAGCACTCGCCTTATCAAGCAGATCTTTGAGGAACAGCGACAAGCGGGCAAGTCCATCCTGATGTCGACACACCAGATGTACCAGGTGGAGGCGCTGTGCGATCGCATCGTGCTTATCGATGAAGGTCGAACCGTGCTGTACGGTTCCGTGCGCAAGATCAAGCGCAACTTTGCCGGCAATGCCATCACCCTCGAGGGGCAGGGTGAATTCGGGCAGATTCCGGGCGTACTGGAGGCACGGCAACACAATGGCACCTGGCATCTGGCCCTTGAGGTCGGCACGGACTCACAGACGGTGTTCCAGGCCCTGGCCTCCCGTGGCGACGTCAGGATTGAGCGATTTGAGCTGGCAGAGCCATCGCTGGATGACATTTTCGTCCAGGTTGTGAGCGAGAGTGGTTCGCCAGGATCTGTGGAGGTGGAGGCCAGCGATGCGTAACTTCTGGTTGGTCGCCAAGCATGAATACCTCACTACGGTTGTGCGGCGCGCATTTCTGCTCATGACGATCGCCATCCCGGTGGGCATGGTGGCCCTCATCGCGTTGATCATTCTGGTCGAAAGTATGGGCGCTGATGACCGGCCGATCGGGTACGTGGATTACTCGGGCAAGCTCGATCTTGCGCTGTATGACAATCTACCCGATGCAGATGAGCGCACCCCGCTCCGCTCCTTCCCCGATGAGGATCTGGCTCTCGCCGCCCTGGAAGGGGAACAGATCCAGGCTCTCTTTGTCATTCCGTCCGGATACCCGCAGACACTGGGCACCGATCTGTATTATCTCGAGGATCCGCCGGGTGGGGATGCCTGGGGGGATTTTGATGACTTTGTGCGCATCAGTCTCCTATCCGAGATGCCGGAAGATATGCAGGAACTTCTGTTGGAAGGCCCGGACATCACGGTCTACGATCTCGCCAGCAACCGGGAGTTCAGCGAGAGGAGCATCGTCAATGTGGTCCTCCCCTTTGTCGCGACCTTTTTCTTCATTTTCGCCACCATGTCCGGCGCAGGCTATATGCTCGGCGTTGTGGCGGGAGAGAAGGAGAACCGGACTATTGAGGTCATGGTCACTTCGGTGACGCCGGTGCAGCTGATCGGCGGGAAAGCGGCGGGGCTGCTGGCAGCTTCGCTGACCCAGCTGGCGATCTATATCGTGGCTGCCGTGGTCGGGTTGATCGTGGCTGCCCAGTACGTGCCAGAGATTCAGCAGTTGGAGGTGCCCTGGCTCTACCTGACCATCATGGGGCTCTTCTTCCTGCCTACCTATGCCCTGATATCGGCGGTGATGATCGCCATCGGCTCGGCGGTGACCGAGCTACAACAGGGACAGCAGCTTGCCGGCCTTCTCAACTTGGTTTTTTTGCTGCCTCTGCTCTTGCTCCCGCTTCTCTTTCAGGACCCGGGTGGCCCGCTTATGGTCTTTTTCACCATCTTTCCGACGACGTCATTTATGACCATCGCACTGCGCTGGGGGCTGGGTACAGTACCCCTGTGGCAGGTCGGCATTGGCTGGGTGTTGCTGCTGGGGACCACCACCTTTTTCGTCTGGGCAGCGGCGCGTGTATTCCGGGTAGGTATGTTGCGCTATGGGCAGCCCCTGAGTTTCAGGTCCGTTTGGGCGGCTGTTCGGGGTAGTGGCTAACGGTCACAGCTGCAGCAATCTGTGTCATCCCGGTTTCATCTCTAGGGGGAAAGCTCGATGCGAAATATCTGGTTAGTCATAAAGCACGACATTAGCGTCACATTGAGGCAGCGCTCGTTCTGGATCTTTACCTTTATTGTTCCATTCATCTTGCTTGGCCTTAACATCTACAACGTCCTCGAAAGCGGTGGTCTGGGTAGCGGTGAATCTGCTGAAGGCGAGGAGGGGGCGCTCCCCGGCGGGGTGGATCTGCCCGCCATAGGCTTGGTGGATGAGGCAAACCTGATTGAGGTCATGCCGCCTGGCTTTCCCGACGACATCTTTGTTCGCTTCCTGGATGAGGCATCTGCTCGCGCTTCCCTGGAGGACGGGCAGATTGAGCAGTATGTCCGCCTCCCTGCAGATTATGTGAGTGCTCACCAGATTGAGGTCTACGATCGGAACTTCCAGATCTTGAGTACTGGCGAGGGCATGGGCGTTGCCTCTCTGGGGGGCGACAGCGGATGGGTATTGCCCTACATCATCAACTATAATCTCGTTGGTGACGAACAGCTACTCACTGCATTGCGGAACCCGGTGCCGGGCGCATTGGCTGAATATCATGCCCTGCGGCCGTCGACAGGTAGCGAGACTGCGGACGAGGCTACGGCCACGATAATCGGCACTGCGCTGCCCTATATCTACTACTTCCTGTTGATCATGGGGGGTAGCTACCTGATGCGCAGCGTCGTAGCCGAAAAAGAGAATCGCACTGCGGAGGTGTTGCTGGTTAGCCTGGATCCTCGGCAGCTGATGATCGGCAAAATGCTGGCCATGAGCGCGGTTATGTGGCTACAGGTGATCGTGTGGGTGGGCGGCGGTATCGTCCTGTTGAACAGAGGAGCCGAGCTGCTCAACATGGCTCAGCTTTCCCTATCGCTCAGTTTCTGGGTATGGGCAATCGTCTTCCTGGTCTTTGGCTATCTGTTGTTCGCCTCGGTGATGGCTGCGGCGGGGGCCATCGCCCCGAACGCGCGCGAGGCAGGACAGGTGATCTGGC
>JASFLR010000561.1:0-3233 GCA_050117995.1 Anaerolineae bacterium | reverse complement strand
CCGTGCCATGCTCGAGCGTCTGGATCCAAGCATGGAGGAGGCAGCCCATAGCCTGGGTGCGGGCAAGTTTCATATCTTCCGCACGGTGACCCTTCCCCTGCTCATACCGGGCATCGCGGGCTCGTTTCTGCTCCTCTTTGTCGAGTCACTGGCTGACCTGGGCAACCCGCTGTTTATCTCTGGCAATGTCTCCGTGCTATCGGCACAGATATTCCTGGCCGTGTCAGGTGAATACAACTATCAGAAGGCGTCAGCGCTGGCTTTTGTCCTGCTGATTCCCACCTTGATCGTTTTCCTGGTACAGCGCTACTATGTGACGCGCCGCTCCTACATCTCAGTTACGGGCAAGCCGACTGGTGGTCAGATCCTGGTCAAGGAGCCGTTTATCAGGTGGCCTTTTATCATTATCACCTATGCCGTCTGCCTCCTGATCGTAGTGCTGTATGCGGCGATCATCTGGGGATCTTTTAGCGCTGCCTGGGGTGTGGACTACACACCGAGTTTGCTGTGGTGGAAGCAGATGGTGACGCGGGGCATTGAATCGATCCTCGATACCACGTTCCTGAGCGCCTTTGCCACGCCCATTGCTGGATTGACCGGCATGGTTATTGCCTTCCTGGTTGTGCGCAAGAAATTCAGTGGGAAGGATACCGTCGATTTCGTCTCCAACTTGGGTGGGGCGGTGCCCGGCACGATCCTGGGCATCGGCTTTGTGCTGGCGTTTAGTACGCCGCCGTCATTTGTTGTGTGGGTTCTGTACCTGTTGTTGGCCTTCTATCTGGCCCGCACGGTGTTCAGTAGTCGCCGGGAGCAGTGGATTGTGCTTTTGTTTGGCGGCATCACCGGTCTGTTACTGGCCCAGTTCCATGCAGACTCGAAGATGGTAATCCCTATCCCGCTTGTTGATGATATTACCGTCGATCTGGGTTTGGGCTTCTTGACCGAGGAACTCATGGTTTACGTGCTGGGGGGGATCTATGCCGGGCTTGGGTTGGTCATGTGGCTGTGGCGGAAGCGCAAGACGGCAGCCTGGGTCTTGATCGGACTGGGAGTCTATTTGCTCATGTCCAATCTGATTGTGTACGTGGCCATGCCCATCGCATCGCTGAGCCGGGCCCTTCCGCGAGGCTTCTGGAGCAACGCCGTCTTTCAGTTCTCTGAGCACATACAGGTCTTTTTCCAGACACCGCCGCCAATCCTGGCGATCATTTACACATTTGTCTCTGTGCTGGTTGGGCAGCAGGCCCGTGGGGCGTTCCAGCTGGTGCTCACCACGGTGTTGCTCGGGCTCATCTCTACCATGTGCTTCATGGGCAAACCGCTGGCTCTGGTTGGCACGGCGTACATCATCCTGGCTGCCTATGCTGTGCGCAGCCTGCCAGCATCGGTACGGGCTGGTGTGGCTGCCTTGCAGCAGATCGATCCCAGCATCGAGGAGGCATCCAGCAACTTGGGCGCCGACGCGCAGGTCACCTTCCGCAAGGTGACCATCCCTCTTATCTTGCCTGCGTTGCTGGCGGGACTGATCTTTTCATTCACCCGGCATATGACCAGCCTATCTGCTATTATCTTTCTGGTTAGTCCCCAGTGGCGTATCGTCACCGCCAGCATCCTTAGCGAGTGGGAGCAGGGGGGCGTAGGGGTTGCGGCAGCCTATTCGACGACGATCATTGTGCTGGTGCTTATTGCCATCGGCGTGCTCTATTTTGTGGTGAACAAGCTATTCAAGGGCCAAGACGTGGACCTATCGCTAGGAGCCTGAACTTGTGAAAGGGTCTGCGTTCGATCAGTACGAGTTGGGGAGCTGAGCTATGTTTGTGGTGCTTGAGGATGTGGTCAAGATCTTTGCTGCCCGCGGCGGCGGCGGTGAAGTGGTCGCCGTGGATCATGTGGACATTGAGATCGAGAGGGGAGAGCTTGTGACCCTGCTGGGGCCATCGGGATGCGGCAAGACGACGACTTTGCGGCTGATCGCTGGATTCGAGTTTCCAACCCAGGGCACAATCTCGCTGGACGGCAAGGTGATCAATGATGAGCCGCCGCATAAACGGGACATGAGCATGGTGTTCCAAAGCTATGCCATCTTCCCGCATCTTAGCGTGTATGAGAATATGGCCTACGGCCTGAAGGTGCAGCGGCGGCCCAAGGACGAAGTGCGGGAGCGCGTGGCAAACGCTATGGCTCTGGTGGAGCTTACAGGCCTGGAGAATCGTGCGCCTAACCAGTTGTCTGGCGGGCAGCAGCAGCGGGTCGCACTGGCGCGCGCTCTGGTGATGGAGCCGAAAGTGTTGCTCATGGATGAGCCGCTGTCCAACCTTGATGCCAAGCTACGCGAGCAGATGCGGACTGAGATCCGGCTCATCCAGAAGCGGCTTGGCATTACCAGTGTGTATGTCACCCACGATCAGGTCGAGGCTATGACACTCTCAGACCGGATCGTGGTCATGCACCAGGGCAAGATTGAGCAGATCGGTCCGCCAACCGAGATCTATCGCAAGCCTCAGAGCCGGTTCGTGGCTGATTTTATCGGGCGGGCCAATTTTGTGGATGCGACTGTTCGTGATTTGCTAGACGGCGAATTGGTCGTGGACGCATTGGGCGCCACGATGAGGATCCCGGCACCGCCTGGCGAATTCAAGGAGGGTCAGAAAGTTGTGGTGGTTGTGCGGCCTGAGATGGTGGAGGTTGACCATCCGGAGGGCGAGTTGGAGGGCGTGGTGCGCATAGCCAACTATCTCGGCGACGTGGTCGAATACGATGTCGAGGTGGGCGGACAGCTCTTGGCGCTGGTAGAAAAGGATCCGCGGCACACGACCATCCATCCCGAAGGTGAGACCGTCAGGCTGCATTTCTTGGAGGATTGCCTGTACGTTCTGCCGGACTAGAGTCAAGTTCCCTTGCCCGGTTTGTAGGTCCCGGCGGGCACAGCAGTGGCAGACTGCGGTGCCCGCTGTTCTTGTCCGACTCTCTGCTCGCACGCAGCGGGCATCAGGTGTAGGGGGTCTGCCAGCCCCGCTGCTTGGGTGGGCGGGATCACGGGAGTGATCGAAAGCGAGGTGCAAGTGTGGCACAAGGCGCGGATTGGATTTTGAGTCTGCAGTCCCCAAGTTGGGAGTCGGCATGCAAGATTGCCTTGGCTGCGGTCTTGGGGGCGATAGTGGGTGTGGAGCGTCTATGGACCGGTCACCCTGCGGGCCTTCGCACCAATATGGTGATCGCTGTCAGCTCCTGTC
>JASFLR010000560.1:0-3234 GCA_050117995.1 Anaerolineae bacterium | reverse complement strand
TTCCATGCTCCGCGCGATCGAGCGGGAAGTGGCTTTGCGCTACACAGGATCCACATGGGACGAGCTTGCGGCGCAGGAACCGGTGCTGGCAGCACTCGAGCAGTCCAGAACCTCCGGCCGGGAGACCGGAGAGACCCAGGAGTTGGCCACCTATTTGGTTAGTGCGCTGGCTGAGAGGCCGGCGGCGGTGCTGGCCTGGCTGGAGAGAGGCTTCGCACGGCCCGAGTCCTTTGCCGCGCGGGTGCTGCCGGAGCTGCGCGGGCTGGCCGGCTCGGAGCGCGGTGATTGGGAAGACAGCGGCTCGCTCGAGCAGTTGTGCTATCGCCTGGGCATGGACTCGAAGGAGGGAGCTGATTTCACCAGGGTTCTCGAGGCGGCCAGAAGGCGACCGTATACCGGCGGGCGGTAGCGGTGTCAGGTTCACATCTAGCGGCGCGATAGGGAGTGGCTGATGGCGGTACGCGATGGCGAGGCGGCCAGGCTTTGACGGAGCCCTGCTGGTAGACCATAAAACGATTGACTTCGTGACCCCCGTGTGGTAGAATGAAATAAGGGTTGTGAGAGCCGATTGGAGAATGCAGGGGGCGAGGGATGATGAAGGGTCTGGCCCAATGGCTGCGCAGTGAGTGCGGCGCGCGCGCCCTCACGAAGGTGGCAGCCAGGGCGCGTGCCGGCGTCTCGCCAGCCACTTTGATCCTGGCCCCAAGACCACATCTTCACCTTCGAGATCCTGTTTCGGCTGGCCGACTGCTTTGGAACCCTGCGTGAAACGTCTCTGCGCATTTCGGCGCGTCGACGCTGGGCAAGCGCGTCACCGGGAGGAAAGGAGGAAGACGATGGGTTTTCTTGATAGGATGATGGAACCAGCGTTCCGCAGGATCTCTGTGAACCGCTGGGGCTATACGGAAGAGGAGCGCCGCCAAGCTGAGAAACTCGGGCTGTTCGATGCCATCGACCTGGAGGCTATGCGCTACTGGATCAAGGCCGAGCCTGTGTGCTCGTCCCATTGCAGCGGCTGCCATCACGAGGGAAGGCCGCTTTACTTCAATGCCATGGGCCTGCTCATCCGGCACAAGTGCCCGCCGGGAGTCTGCGTCCATGCCCTTTCACAGCTTTCGCCCATCATCTACGACTACTACGACCATATGGTGCAGGGCAAGGACCCCCGGGATATGGTCTTCGACCACGTGACCTGCACCGACACGGGGTTAGAGCTGGGGGGACTGGGTGAAAACCTGTTCCGCGTGACCTACGAAAAGATGCCGTTCCTCGAATTCTTGCGGTTCATGCTGAGTATGACCCCCTACATCTTTTTCTGGAACCGCCGTGCCAGAGGGGAATGCCGGGCGGTCAAGGAGGCGCCAACCACCGGCGGTCCGGCGCCCACCGCCTTCATGAAGGATCTGCCCCTCAGCCCGGAGGATCTGGAGGCCTTCTTGGCCTCTCCAGGCCGCGTCAAGAGGCTGCAGGCTGCCGAGACCTACCGCGACCACCGCATCATCGTCAGGGTGACAGACTCCCGCGCCTGCATCGCCGGCCACCAGCAGGGCGACGAGTTTGTCCTCGATGCCCTGGGCCGAGTGCAGCCCGACGGAGACGGCGAGGGCATCTGCCTGATGGCCCTGACCAAGATCTGGTGGCGGGTCATGCTGGTCCTGGAGCGGATGGCAGGTGCCAGCGAGGGGCACGGCAATTTCGAGGGCAGCATTTTTGACCTGGACCTGAACTGCTATGGGGCCGGGTTGCCCCTGGGTGCCTGTGGTGAGATCCTGATGAAGGTCGAGGTCAGACCGCCCGCATAGGCCTTGAAGCGCTCACGCCCCGATTCGACTTACGGGTAATGCGCTGCCTACACCTGGTGTCCAGCTGCCAGCGCTCCGTGCCTGGCTCCGCCGCTACATTCGCACGCTATGCCAAGCGCGGAATCAACTGCAGTAGTGATGAGGGTCACTATCGGTACTGGGCAGTAGATTTTCCCTGCAAATGGAAAAGGACCCTGGGCCGCGGCGACGATTGTTGCGGCTTCCGCTTTGAGCGGGTGCAGTAGGGAAGAGAGAGGAGGATGCCATGAAAGAGTTCAGGGACAAGGTAGCCGTCATTACCGGTGCAGCCAGCGGTATCGGATTCGGAATCGCTCAGCGCTGTGCCCAGGAGGGCATGAAGGTTGTGCTGGCCGACATCAACCAGGAGGACCTGCAGGCCGCAGAGCAGGCCCTGGCCCCCAGCGGCGCCACGACACTCGCTGTGCGGACCGATGTTTCCAAGTTTGAGGAGGTCGAGGCGCTGAGCCAGAAGACGCTGGATGCCTTTGGCGAAGTACATCTACTGGTGAACAATGCCGGAGTTGGCGGCGGCGGCTCGCCCTGGGAGGCCACGCTGGCGGATTGGCAGTGGGTTATGGGGGTGAATCTGTGGGGCGTCATCCATGGAGTCAAGGTGTTTGTACCCATCATGCTTGCCCAGGATACCGAGTGCCATGTGGTCAACACCGCGTCCATCGCCGGGTTCCTTCCTGAGCACGTCAGCGCCCCCTACCAGGTGACGAAGCATGGCGTGGTCGCCCTGTCGGAGAACCTGTACCACTCGCTGGCGCAGGTGAACGCCAAGGTCAAGGTGTCTGTTCTGTGCCCGGAATGGGTCAAGACGCGGATTGCAGACGCGGAGCGGAACCGCCCTGTCGAGCTTCAGAACGATCCGGCCAGTGACCCAAGGGGGCCAGAGTACGAAGCTATGATAGCCGGCCTGCGCCGGGCGGCGGCTGCAGGCATGTCACCCCAGGAGGTTGCAGATCAGGTTCTGCAGGCGATCCGGGACGAGCAGCTCTATGTCTTTACCCATCCAGGGTGTAGAGCCGGGATCCAGAGGCGAATGGAGGCCGTTCTCGAACACTGTCCCGACTAGCATGTCACCGTCCAGAGCGTTGACACGGGCGACGCAGGACTTCAGTGAGCGGCACCGCTTTGTGCGCTGTGCGCCAGGCCAGGGGCCCGAGGATGCCGCTTGTCCTGCCTTTCGAGGCACGTGCCTTGACCCGGGGCCCCGGGATGCTGCTTGCCCTGCCTTTCGAGGCACGTGGCTTGACCCGGGCGGAAATGCGCGAGGCGGCCAACCTGGATCTGATCGTGAGAAGAGGAAATAGACCTCTGAGAAAAGCCACATCTAAGGATATGAACGTACTGAAGACTGTTTCCTTGGGCTGCATGGTAGTACTTGTCTCGCTGTCAGCATGTGGAA
>JASFLR010000559.1:0-3237 GCA_050117995.1 Anaerolineae bacterium | reverse complement strand
CAATCCATGAGAATCGTAGAACACACGTTCTACACCTCCCGTGAGCTGCTCTTGTCACTCACAGAAGGAGCCTGGCCCAGATCGGCCGTCTGCTCCTTCTCTGGACGAGATCCATAGGAGGACTGGTATTACGTCAATCTCGGACGATGTAGTACCGGCCCCTCCCGCTGCTGACTGGAAGGGCCAGCCCCGCCTCGACCAGTCCCTGTAGGTCATACAGTGCCGTTCGCTCTGATACGTCAAATGCCTGCTGGTATTCGCGGTTGGTCAACCGACCGCGCGACCGGAACAGTGCCAGTGACTGTATCTGGCGTTCGTTCAGACCGAGCTCCAATAGCTCTGGCATCGGTCTGACTGGCTGCTCCGCCTTCAGCGTCACCCAGAATGAGGAACCCCGGTCCTCAAACTTGGGTGGCTCCAGCCCCGCCACCTCCATGGCCCGGATCATATGATCTACGCCCAGGCCTCTGCGCTCAACGTACCCCAGGTCTTCCATGAGTCGTACGATGTGCGGGTTGCGGGTATACTGCTCGTAGACGATATTCTCAACAGTCACGTTTCCCCCCAGACCACCCGGGCTTTGTACCTCCAGGCGATCGGCAAACAGCCGCACCTGTATCGAACTGCCTTCCAGGGTATAGTCGCGGTGGCTCACGGCATTCACGATCGCCTCACGGTACGCGAACTCTGGATACTCGGGCACGTCCTGCCGCACAAATCCCTTTAGCACAGCCCGCTTGCTCAGCTTCTCGTACAGCGCAGCACGAGCGCTCTCCAGGAGGATCGGAATTGCTCCGGTGAACTCGCGATTGTCCAGGTACAAGCGACCGTTGGACTCGTCAGCGGTGGTTGTGGTACCGGAGAAATGCACAAAGGTGATCGAAAGGCCAGGGTAGAACCGCTGAGGGTCGCGTCCAAAGAAAAGCAAGCCGGTGAGGGTAGGGCGCAGCCGCCTCTTTACCTTCAAGGCCGCCCCAATCCCCAGCAACAAGTCGGTCGAAGGCTGCTGGATCTGCGGCGAGTTTGGTTGGCGGCGTTCCAGTTCCTGGCGGTAGGCGTGAATCAGCGTCGGGTCAAGGTCATCCAGAGATGCCGCCTCGCAGGTAGCCAGGTCCACAATACTTCTCGCCACAGCCCTATCCTTCTTCAGGCTCTATCAAGGGCAGGCGAACATGAAACGTGCTGCCGGGGCAGGCGTCCTCGTCGCGCCCAGAGCTCTCAACCCAAATACGGCCCCCATGCGCCTCGACGATGCCCCTGGCGATTGAGAGACCAAGACCCGGACCTGCCCCCTTGAATGCAGAGTCATTTGTGCTGTGCAAGAGTGGATTCTCAGGACGGTAGAACTTTTCGAAAATCAATGCCTGCTGGTCTGGATCAATGCCTATTCCCTGGTCGCTGATGAGAATCTCCAGATATGCCCGGCCCGAAAGCGGGGACCCAGCCAAGCCAGTGACGCATATCTCTCCGCCGTCGGGTGTGAACTTGACCGCGTTGCGCACCAGACCTGAGAAGAGCTGCTCCAACCGGGCAGGGTCTGCCTGAAAGACCGGCAGGCCAGACAGGTCGCCAACAGCTATGGTCAAATCGCGCTCTTCAGCTACACCGGCCACCGACTCCACGGCGCGATCGATCACATCCTCCATGCACACAGGCGCGAGCTGCATCTTCAGTGCACCCGTCTCGATCAGCGAGACATCTACCATAGCATCCACTACATTCTGGAGTCGTCTTGCCCCGCGAGAGATACCGGTGATGAATTGCTGGACTACTTGCGAGTCGCCCAGCTCCTCTCCTTCCAGGCTTGCCAGAACGTCAGAATAGCCAAAGATCTGCGATAGAGGTGTGCGAAGCTCGTGGGACGCAATCGTGACAAAATCTGACTTGGTCTGATCCAGCCTCTGAAGCTGCCGGTTCGTCTCTGCTAGCTCAGTGTTCAACCTGTGCAGATCCGACTGCACCGCACGGAGATCATCCACCAGGTGCGCGTTCTCCACTGCAGTCCCTGCCTGGCCCGCCAGAGTGGTCAGCACTGCGAGATCCTCATCCGCATATGGCTGCCCATCCCCTTTCGGGCCCAGCGCCAGAAGTGCAACAGGCTGGTCACCTACCAGGATAGGAATATACAAATCGATCTCCAGAGCTTTTAGCCACTGGCGCTCTTCGTCCCTCACAACCTGAAACCAGCTCAGCATGTCCAGATCGTATTGGGTCAGAGGACGGCCAATGTTGCGAAAATGTCTGATGAACCGGCTATTCGCCACAAATCGTTGGACTGGAGGGGCATCGAAGCCCCGGGAACGCAGCACCCGTAATTGCGCCTCCTCATTCTCCAGGTCCGCGAACAGGACAAATGCTGACCGTTCAACCCTCAGTGTCGCCCTCACCCAGTCCAGCGTCGTCTCGGCGAGACGCTCCAGATCGAGGATCAGGCTAACTTGATGGCTGTAGGTGCGCAGCGCACTCTGGACATCCAGGTTCCGCCCCAGAAACGTACGATCAAGGTAACGGTGCAGCCGCGGGCCGAGGACTACATCGAGCACAGCCGCAACGAGCACAGATGCTATCAGCGCTGGCAGGACGACCTGCAATCTTGCCGTGCTATCAATTCCTCCTACCAGGAAACCAGCAGCGAGCAGAAAGGCGACGTAAAGGACAGATGTGATGGTCGCCAGGACCACAACTCGCAGCGCAACCAAACTCAGGTGCTTGAGATCGGGCAGATCATGGCGCAGGACGGCGAACGCGATAACGGCCGATCCCAGCAGGCGGAAGGCAAGACCCGCATAGCCGGCGGACGTTACGCCAAAAGTGATCAGGAGATCTCCGACCAGGAAGCAAAATAGCGCAACGCCCAGGTATCGAATGCGGTTCCGGTGCTTGGATCCCCTGGCTCTTCGAAGGGCAACTACAGCCGCCCACCAAGCGCTGGCTACCGGAACCATCCACGCGATGGACAGTAGCAGACTGCCAAGCTCCATCGGCCCCAGGTGCATTACCGCCAGCGGAGAGAGATCGCCCAAGCCAGAAAAGAGCCAGGAGTCTATCACAAACGCGGACAGCGACAGGACCCCCGCAAAGACCCAGCGCGGCAACGGCCGTCCCGCACTTCCGACGAACACGCCAGCCAGATCGGCAGCGAGCAGCGCAAGCAACACCAGGCCTACCTGTGCCGTTCTGTACCAGACCCAATCCCACCATCTGCCCACAAAGAGCAGATCGAGCATAGCCAGAGCC
>JASFLR010000558.1:0-3241 GCA_050117995.1 Anaerolineae bacterium | reverse complement strand
GACAGGTGAGATCACCGTGCTCAGAATCGCGAGCGTATACGATGTCGGAAAGGCCATAAACCCCGACCTGATCATGACGCAGATCGAGGGTGGCGCGGTGCATGGCATGAGCTCCGCCTTCGAGGGACTCAGGTTTGATTCAGAGGGGCACCCCATGAACCCCAACCTGGTCGACTACCGCATTTCGACAGCCGCTGACATTCCACTTGAGATCCACGGTGATTATGTCGAGACCCCGCTGGAGGATGGGCCGTGGGGAGCGCGTGGAGTGGGCGAGCATGTAATGGTCCCCACCGCTCCCGCTATGGCTAACGCCATCAACGATGCGGTGGGCATCCGTTTCAACGACCTGCCTCTGTCTGCGGAAAAAGTGTTCCAGGCACTGCAGGATAGGGACACTCGCTAGCTGACTCGCAGGCACTCAACGTGACAGCACAGAGCCTCGCCAGGAGTGAGGCTCTGTGCATATAGCTTCCTCTTGGCAGCAGTACAGGTTCAGGTGCGCATTGCCCTCAAGCCCATCCAGAGAAATCCCGCCAGTGCGTCAGCTCCAGAGGTATGTCCATATGCGACCACTGCTCGGGCTGCATCGATAATTCTCTCTTCAGAACCGCTTGCCAGTGCCTCCAGCAGCAGGTGCCACGGTGAGCTGCACTCGCCGTCAGCAGTCGAGCGGAGAAATGCTGCGCTCAACAAAGTAGTTCGGGCCAGTGCAGCATCCGACACACGCGCACAATAGCGCCTTGGCGCAGGATGCACAAGCCACGCACAAAGCATCGTGCCAAGAAGAAAATCATCACCAGATGGGGTAAGACCGGTTCCGAGGCCGGCGAGCTGGGCTGCCCCGGCCTTCACTTGCGCCTCATCTCCGCCCCAACCAACCCACAAGGTCTGAGCGGCTTTCAGGGCGCGGGCGTGCACAGCGGTGAGGCTGGACGAACCAGGCAGCTCATGGTCCTGCAGAAGAGATAGCATGCTATCTATCGGGGCGTGATCTGGTATCCGCTCAGCCAGATGTTCCAGACGCCGCAGGAGCGTACTCGCATTCGCTCGCAGATCTTCCCAGTCGGGACGAGGGTCCCAGATCCTAGCCCCTTCCAGAGATATCGCCAGGTTCTCACACTGCAGGAGCTCCCGCCCGACCCGCACTTGCGCCCCCGGCTGCAGGCCTGCCCAATACGTTGGTGCTTTCTCCAAAACGATGCTTAACGGGCCATCCCCCACCTCGAGCGCCACCAAAGATATGAGGCGCTGGTCAGCAGCCTGGATAGTGCAGACCCGCCGAAAGAGGGCGAGGATTTTCCCAGTCTTGGGCGCCCCACTCAACCATTCGAACACTGGCCGGCTGACAGAGCGAACACGCACTTCCACCTTCGCACGCCTGCCATCCACCGCACTCATTGGCGATCGCACAGCAGAGGTAGCTGCAACCGGATGGCCCTACCTCCAGCTACCACCGGCCGCGGTGTACGCGAGTCGCATCGTACTGTGTCCGCGGCAGCTTCTCCTCGGCCGGGTGCCCGATCGACAGCAGGCTGAGGACGCCAACCGAGTCGGGAATGCCCAGTACGCCGCGGATCGCACGCTCCCGCTCAGGATTCCCGTGACTGCCCAGCCAGACTGCCCCCAATCCCAATGCTGCTGCTGCAATGAGGATATTCTCCGTTGCCGCGCTGCAATCCTGCACCCACCAGGTCGATATGCCGGGGTCGCCACAGACCGCTATGGCTGCACCGGCACGTGCCAGCATCTTGCCATACGGATGTGCCTCCGCCAGCGCGCGGAGCGTCTGCCTGTCGGTCACCGCCACGAAATGCCAAGGCTTCCGATTGGAGGCCGAAGGCGCCGCCATGCCCGCCTCAAGCAGGCTTTTCAGATCCTGCTCACTTACGGGCTCGGACGTGTACACGCGGATGCTTCTGCGTGAGAAGATTACTGCCAGTCTGTCATCCATCTCTTGCTCCCGTTCTCAAAAGCAGGCAGGCACGAGGACCGCCACGCTGATTCTACTTCCCCTGCTCTGCCACTGCAGCGGCAAAGCGCTGAATTTGTCGGAGTTGCGGCGGCGTCGGCCGGATGAACGGCCGCGCTTTCCTGATCAGCGCCCAGGCAGCCTGCTCCGTCTCTCCCGTTGACAGGAAGTATGCCGCAGCCATCGTCGCCGCCCTGCCGATTCCAGAGCCACAGTGCACATAGACGACGCCCCCCTGGGCCAACTCCTCGCTGACAAAGGCGCACCCTTTGTCCAGCTGCTCCAGCGTTGGCGCCTGATCATCCACCACCTGCAGGTGCAGGTATCGGGACGGAGCGATCCCGGCCTGTACATCATCGAACTCGGTACGCATGTTTACCACGGATGTGATACCCCGCGCCTGCATGCGTGGCCAACCCCGGCGCCGGTATTGCCCTCCCACGTGTATCTGTGGCGTAATCTCGCTGACTCGCCGCAGTGGCGCACCGGTGAGAATGCGAACGGCGTGATCGGCTGCCCACCACACCGTGACTCGAAAACCCTGCTCGCTGAGCCTCCGCCACAGGATGCCCAATCCTTTTATCAACTTCATGTCTGACCTATACCTCGCTTCAAGCCAGTGTCCATCTCCTCGTGTCCCGTGGGCGCTACGCAGGAAGCTCTCGGCCGCCGGTGAGCTTGTAGGCCTGGCCGGTGATAAAACTTGCCTCATCTGACGCAAGGAAGGCAACCAGACTCGCCACATCCTCGGGGACTGCAAAGCGGCCCAGCGGAACCTTGGCGACGGCCGCAGCCATCACCTCGTTGTAGGGAAGATCTGTGACCATCGCTTCGACCTGCAGCCCCCATTGCTTGAGGGCCGTGTCCACATCGCCCGGCAGGACAGCGTTGACTGTGATTCCAAACTCGGCAACCTCCTGGGCCAGAGACTGCGTCAAGGCAACCACAGCCGCCTTGCTGGCAGCATAGGCAGAGACGTAGGGCTTGGGTCGTTCGGCCGCCAGGGAGGACATGTTGATCACACGCCCGCCACGCTCGCCTGCGATCATCAGCGGCAAGGCGAACTTGCAGCAAAGGAAGGTGCCGGTGGCATTGATCTCCAGGGTCCGGCGCCAGGCTTCTTCCAGCATTTCCAGCACGCGACCGGGGCCGATAGCCGCGCCCGCGTTGTTGACGAGGATATCGAGCCGACCAAAGACCTCATCAGTGCGGGCCACCATCTCCCGTACCGATGCGGCGTCGGTTATGTCTACACGCACAGGTAAGGAC
>JASFLR010000557.1:0-3245 GCA_050117995.1 Anaerolineae bacterium | reverse complement strand
TGAGTCCTGCGCCGCTACGCCACCGGCAAGAGCCACCAGCATAGCGAGTAGTATCCATGACGCGAGTCGATTGTGCTTCACTTATCTCTCCTTTTTCAATGAGGCTGCAATGTCTGTCTGTGTTTCGTTCATTGACATACGTCGAACTGCAGGTGCCTGGATTTGGCCCTGTCACCTCCTCTTCACGCCCTGGAAATGCGCGAGGGCACAGCACATGCTGCACAACGCCTTTGATTCACAAGGTTTGCATGGGGATAGGTTTCAGGAAAGTAGGGCGGTGGCTGTCTGGATCGCCAATTGGAGCCAGGTAGGTATTTGCTGTGTAGGGGGGCATGCGACGGGAGCCTTTCCACCACGGGGGGCTCTACCCGTCTGTACCTTGACGCTGCAGCAGTGCAGTGGGATTATGGTACGCGAATATTATAGTAGAAATTGCGCAAAAAGGCAAATTCTGTCTGTAGAAGGGAGAGTCACCGGTAGCGCAGGGTTGCGTTATCGAATTGTCAAGGTATTAAGGATGCCATTACAGATATCCAGTATTGGCAGCCTAATTGAGGCAAGATCGACCACTCTAGACTCGTTTCGGACGACAGAGGCCAGTTCGGATAATTCGACTGTCAAGTGCCTCACAAGAAAACTACACACCCGTAGCGCCAAAGAGGACTGCGCAAATGCTTGGTCCAGCGATGTATCTGGAAAACGATGGCCCGCTCGCCTTTGTCTGGCGAACGGGCCGCGATTGGTGTGTAGCTGTGCCTATCTACAGTCCGGCTTGCTCCATGACATAGAGGAGAAGGATTAGCAGGGCGAATAGGGGTAGAACAACGACCCAATCGTTGACCTTTAATAGGCGCGGCAGGGTCAGGTTCCCAAAGTCGCCCTTTTTCAGGATGCCATCTTTCAACCTGGGATAGAGGGAGGCGAATAGGCCGGATCCCACGATGATGCCGACGAGGCCACCCACCAGGGCATCGAGATAGCCGTTGCCCACAGCGCCGGCGATGGTCCCAGGGCAGTAGCCGAGCACGGCAAAGCCCAGGCCAAAGATCAGGCCGCCGATGGCATTCTTTCCCCAGGAACCGGACTTGGGGTTGAGCTGGATCCAGCCCAGGCTCTGCATCAGGTGGATGCCGATCATGCCCGTGACCACCGCCGAGAGCATGATCTTGACCACGGTAAAGTCCTCCAGCAGCAACTGGCCGAGGATGACGTCGTACTTGGTCACGCCGCCCTTTTGCAGCAGGAAGCCAAAGATGATACCAAACAGAAAGCCCCAGGCCAGGGACGATCGAGTTTTCATCGTTTCCTCCTCACGCAATCAGGTCGAATAGAATCCAGGCCATGAAGATGCCACCCACGAAGAAGCAGATCGACGAGATCCAGCTGGATACGGCCAGTTGCATAGTGCCGCTGATGCCATGCCCGCTGGTACAACCGCCGGCCCAACGAGCACCAAAGCCGAGCAGTACGCCACCCACGAGGGCAACAAGGGTCCTGTTCAGCGGGTTCGCGCCAAAGGCCGCCGCCCAGCTGGCCGGGACCCACTGCCAGCTAAAATCGCCGGACAACAGCGACGAAATCAGAGCGCCGACGATCATGCCCACAACGAGCATCCATTGCCAATCGATAGTTGGTTTGACCTCCTGGTAGTACGGCTCATTTTCGACCTGCTTGCCCCGGATGAGCTTTTCGATCATGCCAGCTGTGCGGGCAAAGGAGGTGGAGCAGCCGATCGCCTTTTTGGAGATCAGCCAGGTGAACCAACTCAACACGCCGATGCCGATACCTACGGCATAAGGCGACCATCGTACTTGGTATAGCCAGTCCATATCCCTGTTCTCCTGTTATGCTTCGTCGGTCCCTTGCGGAAGGCGAAGGGCGTAGAATCGGGAGCCGTGCGGGTTCTCGCAAACCATGCACTCCGCGGCATAGCCAGCCTGGCTGTAGCCTGTCATGCCGCCGGCTACGTTGTGCAGTTCCTTGAACCCATGTCGTTTGAGGATGCTGACGCCCAGGCTCGAGCGGTTTCCCGAACTGCAGATGAGAAAGGTTGGCTTGTCGGGGTCGAGCTCCTTATAGCGCGTGCGCAGGTCCGGGGCGGGGATGTTGACGGCCCCGCCGATGTGACCATCCTCAAACTCCAGCGGGGTGCGCACGTCCACCAGGACTATGTTCGCGGTGCCAGTCACCCTGTCGTGCAGATCCTCGGCCGAAACGAGGTGACTATCGGCCGTCCGGTGGCCTCCGGTGGCCCAGCCCGTCATGCCGCTATCCAGGTAGCCGACGATGCGGTCCATCCCCACTCGGTGAGCCCAGAGCTTGGCGGTCAGGGCGTCCTTGTAGTTGTCGGCTACCAGCAGGATATCCTTGTCGGTGGGCAGGATCCAGCCCGCAAAGGTGGGGAAATTGCCGTTGAGGTCGAGGTGCCATGCTCCCGGGATGTGCAGGCTGGCGAATGAGGTATAGCGGCGCACGTCCAAGACCTCAACGTCCGGGTTCTGCGCCCGCTCGTAGAACTGCTCTGGCTTTAGTTCCTGCAGTTCAGGCAGAGCGCTCAGCAGCGCTGGCCCGCCGCGGTTGATGTCGCTGCACCGGCTAAAGTGATCGGGGGCGGGTGGCATGTCCGTTGTAAGCGATCGGATGAAATCGGGTTTCTCGAGCTGCAGCGCGGCGTTGTAGAGGCGCTCGTAGCCGATGGTGGTGAGATACTTGGCGCCCATGGAGCGACCGCAAAGGGAACCTGCGCCGTGGGCAGGATAGACCTCACAATGGTCCGGCAGCTTGAGGAGCTTGTCGTGCAGGCTGTCGTACAACTGGCCGGCCAAGTCCTCTGCCATATCGGGGAAGAGATCAGGGCGGCCGACATCGCCGACGAACATCACATCTCCGACAAAGACGCCGATGGGGGTGTCGCCCCGCGCCCGGTCGGTCACGGTATAGGAGATGTGCTCCGGCGTGTGTCCAGGGGTCTCGAGTACCTGCAAGAGCATGTCCTCGATCTCGATGGTATCACCCTCGACCAGCGGAACGTGGTCAAAGGTGCAGTTGGCTGACTCGGGCGCATAGATGGTAGCACCGGTCTTCTGAGCCAGGTCCATGTGACCGGAGATAAAGTCCGCGTGCAGATGAGTCTGCAGAATGTGGGTGATGGTTACGCCCAGCTCGCGTGCCTGCGTGATGTACAGGTCCACGTCCCGTTGTGGATCGATCACCGCACAGTTTTCCGTTCCGGCGAGGATATACGA
>JASFLR010000556.1:0-3248 GCA_050117995.1 Anaerolineae bacterium | reverse complement strand
GACAGGTCGGTCTCTATCCGCTGTGGGCGTAGGGGATTTGAGGGGGGCTGCCCCTAGTACGAGAGGACCGGGGTGGACAGACCTCTGGTGTGCCAGTTGTCGTGCCAACGGCATCGCTGGGTAGCCATGTCTGGCAGTGATAACCGCTGAAAGCATCTAAGTGGGAAGCACGCCCCAAGATTAGATCCCCCATCCCTAAGGGGAGTAAGGCCGCAGGTAGACTACCTGCTGGATAGGCGGCAAGTGTAAGCACAGCAATGTGTTCAGCTTAGCCGTACTAATGGCCGAGGACTTAATTCGCTAGCGTGAGCTGCGTTTGCGCAGCGCATCCTGTTCAGTTTCTAGGGTGTCAGACCCAATGACAATGACATAAAGGTTTTTCTGGTGACACTAGCGGAGGGGAAACACCCTGCTCCATACCGAACCAGGTAGTTAAGCCCTCCAGCGCCGATGGTACTTGGGGCGCAGGCCCTTGGGAGAGTAGGTCGTTGCCAGGAAAACCTTTTTGTGTTTCCTACGTATAGGATCTGATTGGAGGCGTGGGTATCGGACCCACGCCACATGAGCATAAATAGAGGAGGGGCAGGGATGACTGGGGAAGAAAAGCGCAGTGGCGAGATTCTGGATGAGCTTAGTGCACTCGGCGATCAGTTGGTCACGGCGGTAAAGTCGCTGTGGGATAGCGAGGATGCCCGGAAGGTGCGGCAGGAGATCGGCGAGGGATTCGTCGAGCTAGGGCATCAGGTTGACGCAGCCATGAAGACAGCCAAGGAAAGCGAAGCCGCCAAAGAGTTTGAAACCAAGGTCAAGGAGACGGTGGACAAGGCCCGCGAAAGCGACGTTGCCGAGCAGGTGCAAGAAGGACTCGTCACGGGTCTGCGCCAGCTCAACGAGGAGTTGTCCAAGTTGGTCAGCTCCCTGGCGTCCAGCGAGGCCCCAGAGGCGGGTGCGACCGAGGAACCAGAGGCCGACACCGAGGCATGAACTCTGCCGCAATCCAGCGCGGTTTGAAAGGCCAGGTTGAGCTTACTGTCGCCGAGGAACACACTGCCCTGTACGTGGGCAGCGGCGGGGTGAAGGTATTGGCTACGCCGCAGATGGTGCTCCTCATGGAGAGGGCCAGTGTGGCTGCCGTGGATCACCTGCTGCCCGCAGATACATGCACCGTCGGTGCGCATCTGGATGTCCGCCACCTGGAGCCCACGCCCATAGGTGCTACGGTCCGCGCCGTAGCTGAGTTGATCGAGAGCGATGGACTATGGCTCACATTTCGCCTTCAGGTGCTGGAGGGGCCATGCGGCGAGGGCCAATTGGTAGGCGAGGGGACTCACCAAAGAGTCATTGTCAACATGCAGCGCTTTATTGACCGCGCCGCGCGCAAAATGACCGAAACACCATAAGATAGTGCACGTGCGTCAGCCAGACGAGAACCGGCCCGGAGTGACATCTCCGGGCCGGATTTAGTTTCTGGTTCTATTGCTATTGCGCGGGCTAGCCTTGCGCCAGCGGGCTTATAGGGGCTTCTGGTAGATGCGGTAGGTCTTGTATATTGTTCCGCCCAGTCGCTCGATGATGCGGTTCATCATGTCGTTTGACTCCAGAATCCACGACATCTCGCAGTGGAGGTAGCCCTTGGCAAACGATTTGCGCGCCGTCTCGACGTAGAATATGGCGTCTATGCCCAGCGTGCGATATTCGGGCAGTACGCCCATCGCCCAGAGGCGGAAGGTATCAATGTTGCGGCGGTGCCACAGGAACTTGCCCAGTGTGAGGGGCAGGCTCCAGATATTCGGCTGGGGTTTGGCCTTGAGCATGGCCTGATACACGTCAGGAAGGCCCAGGGAGATGCCGATGGGCTCTCCGTTCAACTCGGCAAAGTGTACGAGGTCAGGGTCGACGATCATTTTCATCTCAGCGGCCAAGTGATCGATCTCGTTATCAGTCAGTGGGACAAATCCCCAGTTCTGCTCCCAGGCGGCGTTGTACACCTTTTTCACGTGCTCGACTTCCTCATCGAAGCGCTTCATGTCGATGTTGCGGATGACCAAGCCTTCTCGCTGGGAGGCCTTTTCGGCTACCCTCAGGAACTTGCGGGGCAGTTTCTGCGGGTCGAGGTCAAAGATGGTGGTCAACAGGTCCCAGGCATAGAGATCCTGAGCCTTGGCAAATCCGGCCCGCTCGATAAAGCCCTGATAGTAGCGTGGGTTGTAGGTCATCAAGACTACGGGCGGCGAGTCGAAACCGTCGACCAGCAATCCGCATTCTTCGTTCTGGGAAAAACTCTCTGGCCCACGTATGGCGTCCATACCGCGGTCCCGGAGCCAGTCTGCAGCCGCATTCAGCAATGCCTCGGCGACGGCATAATCCTCGATGACCTCAAAGAAGCCAAAGAAGCCCACTTTGTCTTTGAATGTCTCGTTGTGTCGGTAGTTGATGTGAGCGCTGATGGTGCCGGCCAGCTCCTCGCCCTTGAAGGCCATGAAGAGCCGAACATCGGCGTGTTCATGGAATGGGTGCTTGGTCGGATCGAGCAGGGTAAGCTGGTCCATGTAGATCGGCGCGACCCAGTACGGGTCGTCATGGTAGATTTTCCAGGGAAACTTGGCGAACTCTTTTCGCTGCCTCTCGCTGGTGACCGGGACAATGCGGACCTCAGATGCTGTCATCGCTGACCTCCTGGATGCTGTGGGCTGACTGGCGCCCGACGCTCACCATTATACCTCACACAGGTCGAAAAGGTCAAAACCGGGATTGTGTCGATTTGCACATTCGGGCCAAATCGAGTATAATAGTTGGCGCCCCTTTTTGCCATTGCCGGGAACGAGACGATGGGGCTGGAGCAGATTCATAGTCTTCGCGGGCCGGCATCAAAGGAGGTGAGGAGCGAGCAAGAACCAGGCAATCGACTACGCCGCGTGGAATGGCATCGCGCCTGGCGTAGCCCTCACGTATTGACGTGCATCTTTCCAGAGAGGTTGGGGAGCGGTTTTGGCAATGAGTCCCACGCCTGCGAAAGCAGCGTGACCGAAAAGTTCTGTCTCCATCTTCTCGACTTGTACCGTAAGGAGAAAAAAAGAAAATGTCAAGTATTACGTACGAACACGTCTGGAAACGATTCGGCGATGTCGTCGCTGTAGAGGACCTCGACATCTTTATCGAGGACAAGGAATTCCTCGTCTTTGTCGGCCCTTCCGGGTGCGGCAAGTCCACCAGCCTGCGCATGCTGGCTGGCCTGGAAGAGATCACTG
>JASFLR010000555.1:0-3257 GCA_050117995.1 Anaerolineae bacterium | reverse complement strand
ACACCAACACCAAAACGACTACAGCTTTTCTACGCACACTATTCCTCCCAATATTGGATTCTGCTGAGAACGCTATTGCAGATCTATGATGCCATAGATCTGCATGTGTATCTACTGTCCAGTCGTGCAAAGGTGTATTGCCTTTCGGGAGGCAACCTCTGCTGTGACATTGGCCAGCCGACAACATGGAACCAACGCTGATAATACCACAAAGATGTGGAGAACCTATGGAGAACGCATGAAGGGCAGGTGGAGATTACGCAAGCAGGCAAGAGAAACGGCCGGACTCGAACTCCGTCCCGCTACAATGAAAGAGCGGGGAACCGCTGACCAGCACCTACTCAGAAGCTCTCCGCCTGTATCACGGAGGCTAATGTATCTTCTGTAGTGCACCGGTCGTCTGGTGAATCACCTCCTTCCCTAAGCTGCTCTGTGTGACTGTGGCTGCCACAGTCGATCCATGCCTGAGAGGCTTGCTATGCCGCCCGGATGCTTCCCGTTTCACAGGACATGATAGCGGAGAGATCTGGAGATTCTGGGGACATCTATTGGAGATCTTGTGCAGATCAGCCCGTCTGTAGCCGGGACACAGGCGCGCAGCTGTCGTGCACCTGGATGAGGGCAGGAAGTCATCCCTTCTTCGTGAAGGCAGGGGTGGTGAGCGAGGCTACTATCCGCTGAGGCTGGGAGTGGCGCCTGCTCTACTGTACGACTTGGGGGCCAAATAGGTCAACCAGCACAGGGTTAATGAGGTCCCATCGGGGTAGTTGAACAGCAGCCCCGTCGGCACGTCGGTGACTGAATACGAGGGGATGTTCCAGGACTACCTGTTTCACTTTCGACGCGTCTAGCCTCGCTGCTGAAAGGGCCAGTGCAAGTAACTCGTGTGTCTCAAGATCTGTCCGGATCGAATCGATGGCAACCGCTGCCAGTTTCGGCCATCGTGGTATCGCACTAAGGCTCAGTGCTTTCTCACGGATGGCAAGGAGGACTAGTTGTTGCCGCTTAGCCCGATCAAAGTCGCTGGTGCTCATGCGTGAGCGAGCATATTCCAGCGCTTTGCTTCCATCCATGTGCTGTAGGCCAGGTTCGAAGTGTATGGTTTTGTAGGCAAAGGGATCTTCTGGTTTGGGATCGGGGTAGCGGGTGTCGTGCAGCCGAGTAGACACCTCGATCTCGATCCCTCCCAATGTGTCAACGATCTGTTCGAATGACCGAAAGTCGATCATCAAATACCCGTCTATCGGGATGGCGAAATTCGCTTCGATGGTGGCCTCAAGCAAGGCCGGTCCACCATCGGGGTTGTCTTGCAGCGAACCATACACGTTGGCGGTGTTGATCCGATCCTGTCCATACCCTGGAATTGTCAGTTGCAGGTCCCGCGGGATGGAGAGGATGCCGGCTTCCTGCGTGTCTGGATCCAGGGTGGCCACCATGATGGTATCAGTGCGATAGGCCCAACCGGTTCCACCCCGCCTATCAATGCCAAGCAACAGCAGATTGATCCGGCCGTCGATGCCTGTACCGAGAAGAGACGGGGCCACGACTAGGAGCAGGCCGCACAAGACAATGCCCAGCGCAACGACCAATGCTGCCAGCCATAGGGTCGGGCGGCGCGCCCCTGTTCTCTGGTGTGCGCCGGCGCGCCGGGCCTGATTCCTGAGCTGTTGCCGATCCGTCGCGCCAGAGCTCGGCGGGGGCGGAACCCGCAATTCTCTCGTCATTCTCATCCTTCCACAGTCTGTGCTGTGACCGCAATGGTTTGCTCCGAGTCGCGTGCAAGCCTCAGTTGCAGCGGCTCGAGGCGCACTGATTATAGCCAAAGAGCGAGTCTTGTCAATACGGGGATGGTGTGGTCTTTTCTGGGAGCGAAGAGCCTAAACGTTGGTGAAAGTCAGCAAGCGCGGCACTTGGGAGCGCTGGTGGCTTTGCGGTGGGCAACTGCAAAGGCCGCCTGAGCGGTGATACGACTTCCGCGGGCAACGGCCTGTGGAGATGGAAAGCCCATCCAGATTACCCACAATCTGGACGGGCTTCTAATGCCAGGGATTATCGTACGGGGATCGCTTCCTCCAGGGGCTTTCTGAACTTGTAGCCGTACACAATGAGGCCATCCTCGCCCTCTTCGCGAAGCTTTCGGGTCACCATCTCAACCGGCATGCCTATCTCGACTTCGTCCTTGTCGACATCCGTGAGCTGTCCTGTAACCAGCGGACCTTCGTCCAGCTCAACAAGGGCAACCGTATAGGGCACAAAGTCCTCGTAACCAGCAGGCGCCTGGTACACAGTCGAATAGGAGTACACGCGGCCATTGCCACTAAAGGTGAACGGCTCGTAGGCCGGTTTCGTGCACTCTGGGCAAACATCTCGCGGAGGGAACAGTTTGGCCCCACAGCGGTTACATACTTCGCCCACCATCGAGTATCTCTGGTCCTGCAGTCTCCAATGTCTCGGAATGTTCATCTAAGATCCTCCCAATTGCATTCTAACTCATCAAAGCCCGGGGGTCAATCCCCTGAAAGCCCTATGCGTACGGGCGCCCTAGTCGTGCGCCTCAAGAATATGCGTGATCACTGTGGCTCCACTTCCGCCGATGTTCTGCGCCATGCCCAGCCGCGCACCAGGGATCTGGTTCTCGCCAGCCTCTCCACGCAGTTGCTGAGTGACTTCGACCACCTGATACACACCCGTCGCGCCGACTGGATGTCCACGTGCCTTGAGCCCGCCCATGGTGCAGATTGGAATGCGGCCATCTCGGGTGATGTCGCCGGATCGCGCCAGCCAAACACCCTTGCCACGCTCCGCAAAACCGGCGGCTTCGAGGCTCAGAGCTGACATGATGGTAAAGGCATCATGCAACTCAAAGAGATCGATGTCGCCAGGTACGATGCCTGCCTGCTGGTACGCCTTGAACGACGAGACCTCGACTGCCGAGAGCCAAAGCGGGTCTGGCCGGTCGTGCACCGCAACTGCATCGGTTGCCATCGATGATGCCTTGACGTGCACAGTCTGACCGTTCCCATACTCTTGTGCCATGCTCGTCGGGCAGAGCACGATGGCAGCTGCCCCGTCGCCTATGCCCGAGGAATCGAGCAGGTTGATCGGGTCGGCGATCATCCGTGCGCGGGCAAACTGCTCCGCTCGTACCCGGTTGCGATAGAGCGCGTTCGGATTGCCAACAGCGTTTTCGTGAGCGTTCACGGTAAAGTGGCCGAAATCCTCGTGCGGGATGCCGTATTCATACATATAGCGGCGCA
>JASFLR010000554.1:0-3260 GCA_050117995.1 Anaerolineae bacterium | reverse complement strand
AAGTATGGCACATTATCGTGCTCGTTCGGGCGGCGTGCGCCTCTGGAGCCGGCTCAAGCTGCCTGGGAGCCAGTTGGCCCTGACGCTCGGCGGGAGCCTGTTCTTTGCCGGCTTGGTGCTCGGCAGCGAACCATTGTGGCAGAAGGTGATCTGGGGCCTCTGCGCGGTCGCTCTGATCACTTGGGCTGTTCGAGCCCAGAGAGGTCCTGGCGCTATGGGGGAAGGAGGAAGGTGAGCGTGGAGGGAATCAATCGTCGGGTGCTGATATTGGCTTTGCTGGTGGCGCTTACCATCAGGTTGGCGGCTTGGGGAACACCGGCATGCGGAACAGCTCAGGCCAGCAACCTGAACCAGACCATCCCCACAGTCACTCCTACTGGTGCCACGAGCACTCCCACCGGCAATCAGCCAACAGAGCCACCGCCAACCCAGGAGCCGACCGAGCCACCAACAATCACCGCTGAGACGCCAACTGCCACCAGTCCAGCGCCGTCGGCGACCGCTACTGGCGAACCGACATCGAGCTCGGCAACGGCAACCCGTGAGGCCACAGTCCCGGACACACCGACTACCCAGCCTGCTGTTGACACTCAGACACCACTGCCTACGGCCACCTTGCTCGCGACTCCCACAGTACTGGAATCGCTCGGCCAAACGGTGACCGCAGATCTGACGCCCGAGAGCAGTCCTTCGACAGTGCCGTCTGCTACGGCACCCTCACAACCAGGTGCGACGACCCAGCTTCCGCAGACCAGTGCTGACGCGACCTCTGCTGGTATTTCCTGCCTCTGGATCGTGTTGGGCTTGGTCCTGATCCTGGTAGGCGCCGTTTTGCTGCTACGTTTTCGACGTGCCAAGTCGGAGCCGTGACCAAGCAGACTAGCTGAAACCTGCCCAAAGCAACCAAGAGCGCCCACCGTTCACCGGCGGGCGCTCTTGGTTGGCTGGGGGACAGGGATTTGAACCCCGACTAGACGATCCAGAGTCGCCGGTCCTACCATTAGACGATCCCCCAACGACTGGGATATTCTAGCATAGAAGCGGCATGCTGGCAAATCAACCAGTGAATCTTGCCTTGGTCTGCCTATCTCTTCCTCTGGGCTCGCTCAATCCGGGCCCAGGTGTCGCGCAGCGTGGTTGTGCGGTTGAAGACCAGTGCGTTGTCGGTGGTATCGGGATCCATGCAAAAGTACCCGAGACGGAGGAACTGGAAGCGACTGCCTGGTTCCGCATCCGCCAGGCTGGGCTCCACCTTGCATCCGCGCAAAGTCTCAAGCGAGTCCGGGTTTATGCCGTCCTTGAAATCTTCCCCTTCCTCAACATCGGAAGGGTCCCGCTTGTTGAAGAGATGGTCGTACAGGCGCACCTCAGCATCCAGGGCATGGGCTGCCGAGACCCAGTGCAGGGTGCCCCTGACCTTACGACCGTCTGGTGTCGACCCGCCCCGCGATTCCGGATCGTAGGTGCAGCGAAGTTCCACTACCTCGCCATTCTCATCTTTGATGGCTTCCTGGCAGGTGATATAGTAGCCATGTTTCAACCGCACCTCACGCCCCAGTGCCAGGCGGAACCATTTCTTGGGTGGGTCCTCGCGAAAGTCCTCCTGCTCGACATAGAGTACCCGGGAGAAGGGAACCATGCGCGTTCCCGCGCTCTCATCTTCCGGATTATTCTCCGCCTCCATCTCCTCGACCTTGTCCTTAGGGTAGTTGGTGATCACCACCCGCAGCGGGCGCAGTACCGACATCACCCGCGGCGCACGCAAGTTCAGATCCTCGCGCAGACAATGTTCCAGCAGGGCGATATCGGCGATGCTATCGTTCTTGGCGATGCCAGTGCGATCGAGGAAGGTTCGAATGGACTCGGGCGTGTAGCCTTTCCTGCGCAGGCCGGCAAGGGTGGGCATGCGCGGATCATCCCAGCCCTTGACATACCGTTCATGGACCAGTTGGAGCAGGAGTCGCTTGCTGAGAACCGTGTAGGTGAGATTGAAACGACCGAACTCGATCTGGCGGGGGTGGTAGATGTCCAGTTGATCCAAGAACCAGTTATAGAGCGGGCGATGGTCTTCGTAAAACAGGTCGCATAGCGAGTGGGTGATGCCCTCGATAGAGTCGGACTGCCCGTGCGCCCAGTCGTACATGGGATAGATGCACCACTCGTCGCCGGTACGGTGATGGGTAGCATGCAGGATACGGTACATGACCGGATCGCGCATGTTCATGTTACCCGAGCTCATGTCGATCTTGGCCCGCAGGACGTGCGCGCCTTCCTCAAACTCTCCGGCGCGCATGCGCTCAAAGAGGTCTAGGTTTTCTTCCACCGAGCGCTCGCGGTAAGGGCTATCTTGGCCCGGTTCGCCAAAGCCGCCGCGGTACTCGCTGATCTCCTCGGGGCCGAGGCTGTCAACGTAGGCCTTGCCGTCCCTGATAAGCTGCACGGCCCACTCGTAGAGCTGTTCGAAATAGTCCGAAGCATAGTACTCTCGGCCTTCCCAGTCAAAACCAAGCCAGCGGATGTCCTCTTTGATCGACTCTACATACTCGACATCCTCCTTGACCGGATTGGTGTCGTCGAACCTCAAGTTGCAGAGCCCCTGAAAGTCCTCGGCAATGCCAAAGTCAATATTGAACGCCTTGGCATGCCCGATGTGCATATAGCCGTTGGGCTCGGGCGGGAATCTGGTGTGCACGCGATCGTACCGGCCGGTTGCCAGGTCCTCTGCAACGGCTTCGCGGATAAAGTCGGTGGTCAGCTCGGGCTCGGTCATGTTCCTATCTCCCTTCCTCTTGCTTCTTTGAGCAAAGCCTGTTTCTGATCACGTTGCCGGCTAATGACTAGCGCGGAAAAAGCCAGTTCCTGCTGGCCTCTTCCGCGCTAACCCTGGCAGGCTAGGAGAGCCAAAACAGGGCAGACGGCATCAAGAATTCGATCGGTCAATATCCCAGCAACGGGCGTATTCTAGCACAGAACCTGGTGTGCGTCAATCCCCGGATTCACACAACGCCTCGATTCCGAGATCGATGCGGCTCAGGGTGCGCTCACGACCCAGGATCGACAGGGTCTCGAACAGCGGTGGCGCAACGGTTTTGCCGCTGACAGCTACACGCACGGAGCCAAGCAGCTGTCCAACCTTCAGCCCCAGCTCTTCCGCGAGACTGCGCAAGGCGGCGTCGATCGTCTCGACTTGAAAGTCAGGCAGTGCATGCAGGGTGTCCCTTGCGTGCTGCAGCGCCTCGAGCGATTGGCTGGCGGTCATC
>JASFLR010000553.1:0-3275 GCA_050117995.1 Anaerolineae bacterium | reverse complement strand
TGGTATCGGTGTCGGCGTCAGAACAATCACAACCGGCGTTCGTGTTTCAACTGCTTCCGGTCCTGCAGACTCTGGTGTCGCCAATCGTACAGATAAATCAGAGAGGCTACATGCCAACAAAGTCAGAAGCACTAGCCCCAGCCCAAGCCACCGAACTGTCTTCTTCCACATGAAGCGACCTCTATCTCCTAGTAGATCACACTCGTAGCGAGGGGCAGAACACAACAGGGGCTGGATGACCAGCCCTCCTACTTGGATATTGCGTTTCAGAACATGGATATCCCGATGGACGTATGTTTGCCCCTCTTTGCCAGAAACAGAAGGCACGAACCCGGCGCCCAGATCCATTGTACCCTGTTCCCACCGAAAGATCAAGCGCCAACCCTGACCGCTGCCCTACGCTTCCCCTCCAACGCCTCGAGGATCCCGGACCAGTCAGCGAGGCATGCCTACAATTGCCTCGCAATCCATTATAGCACCGCCTGGGCTGCCTGTCAAAGCGAACCAGCTTGGCCCTGGGAGCTCTGGTCAGGTGAAAAAGATCCAGCTATCCATCGGGTACAATTCGACCACACAACCCCCAGAGACACGCGCCTGCGCAACTGCACTCCGGCTTGGGATTCTGAGCCAACTCTTTGACGGTTGACGCGAACAACGGCCCATGATATACTCTACGCAAGAAAGGCAGGAAGGGAGCACGATGCCACCTTTGGTGTTGGTAGCTGCGTCATGGGTTGCCGGTCTGATAGCAGCCCATCACTGGTTCGTGCCCCTTGGGGTGGAGCCGATCTCATTGGTGATGCTGAGCCTGATTCCTGTCTCTGCCATCCTGCTATGGCCCCGTGACCGCCAGATAAGGTTGACGGCTTTGTGCCTGCTGGCCCTCCTCCTGGCCTCCCTGCGCTATCAAAGCGCGCTACCCAACCTCGATGATCCCAGCCGCGTTTCGTACTACAACGACCGTGGCTGGGCAGAGCTGCAGGGCGTGGTCACCGGGTATCCGGACATCCGGGACTCTTGGGTTAACGTCAAGGTCGAGGTGGAATGGATCAATATCGACGGAACACAGAACACAGTGCGAGACTCGGTGCTCATCCGAACATCCCGCTACCCCGAGATTCGGTACGGCGACCGCCTCTCTATCTCTGGTCTGCTGGAAACACCACCCGAGTTTGATGATTTCTCATACCGAGAATACCTTTCGCGCAAGGGCATTTACTCGTACATCAACTATGCACGGGTCTCAAGGATCGAGTCTGGACAGGGAAGCCCATTCTGGGCAGCCCTCTACTCCATCAAGGACAGGGCCCGCGACGCGCTGGCCCGTCTTGTTCCTGACCCCGAGGCATCACTACTGCAGGGAATCCTGCTTGGCATACGCTCCGGCATCCCAGACGACCTCTACGAACACTATAACACCACTGGCACGAGTCACATCATCGTCATCTCTGGGAGCAACATCACCTTCATCGCTGCGCTGTTTGCTCTCGCTTTCAGCCAGCTCCTAGGCCCGCGGAGGGCATACTGGCTCACCATCACAGGCATAGCGCTCTACGTTCTCCTCGTCGGCGCCGATGCCGCAGTAGTCCGCGCCGGACTCATGGGAGGCCTCTACGTCACGGCCATCGCCCTGGGGAGGCGCGCATCCGCCCACGTTTCTCTCTTTGCCACAGTCCTTGTCCTCACCTTGATCACCCCCATGGCCCTGTGGGACGCAGGATTTCAACTGAGCTTCGCAGCTACCCTCGGCCTGATCCTCTTTGCGCCGCCCATTCAACGCCTGTTTGAGCAATGGCTGGGCTGGATCGCCTCAGCGGATCGCACCCGGCAGGCCATGCGATTTCTTAATGAGGCTCTGATCCTCACTCTGGCTGCCCAGATCCTGACCATCCCCCTGGTGATCTACCACTTTGGGCGGCTGTCCCTGGTTGCCCCGCTAGCCAATCTACTCATCCTCCCAGTCCAGCCGCCTGTCATGAGCGTGGGTGGGGCAGCAGCCATTGTCGGGATGGTGCCGTTCCTCGAACCAATCTCACAGGCCCTCGCCTGGGTTCCATGGCTCATGCTGGCCTACACGAACGCCGTCGTGCGTTGGCTGGCAGACCTGCCCTTTGCCTCGCTCGAGATCGATCGTGCCAGCGCAGGCTGGGTAGTCGTCATCTACGCAGCCGTCCTGATCGCCCTCTGGACGTGGAGTCGACATCGCCGGACGGCTGTTAGAGTTTGGGATGCGTTGGCATCCCGCAAGTCGAACCTACTGCTCCTCAGCGGCCCGGCAGTCATCGCCATCCTGTCCTGGGTCGCCCTTTTGCAGCTACCAGATGGCAAACTGCACGTCGCGTTTCTGGCCGTAGGTCAAGGGGATTCGGTACTCATCACTTCACCGAGTGGACAGCAGGTCCTCGTCGACGGTGGTCCGAGCCCCTCAGTGCTGACCTCGGCCCTGGGCAGGGAGATGCCGTTCTGGGACCGCTCCATTGACATGTTGATCATGACCCACCCAGATGCAGACCACATCTCAGGCCTAGTCGAAGTGCTAGACCGGTATACAGTGAACGGGTGGATGGACAATGGTCGACCCGAAGACGATGCGACCTACGCGGAGTGCATGGCGCGCCTGGAAGCTTCAGGCGTGCCCAGGTATGCAGTGTATGCTGGTGATCGTCTGGAGTTGGGTGGGGGTATCCTGCTGGAAGTATTGCACCCGCCGCCGCAGCTGATGGCAGGCACGGATGCAGATGGCAATAATAACTCGCTCGTGCTTCGGCTGATCTGGGACCAGGCCGAGTTCCTTCTTACAGGTGATATCGGCATCGAGGCGGAGCAACTGCTGATGCATTCGGCGCAGACGCTCTCGGCTGACTTGCTTAAAGTAGCCCATCACGGAAGTGGCGGCTCATCGAGCAGCGAGTTCTTGTCAGCAGTCGCACCGGCCTACGCTGTAATCTCGGTGGGCGCGGACAACCGCTTCGGACATCCGCATGGCGATGTTCTGGATCGGCTTGCCACCCAAGGGGATGTCACAGTGCTGCGCACAGACACAGCGGGCACGATCGAATTCACTACGGACGGCCAGCGACTGTGGGTAAGTACTGAGCGCTAGCCCGCCACGAAGAAGCAACAGCGGAAATCCAGGATTGCCGAGGTCTGCAGGTGAGGACCCAGCCTGACTCTCTCAGGTCGTCCACTGATCGTGGACCACCCCCACCAGATACCAGATTCCGTCCTTATCCTCGAATACCAGCCGCAGGCTCCGCCAATCCATGCCCGCGTAC
>JASFLR010000552.1:0-3289 GCA_050117995.1 Anaerolineae bacterium | reverse complement strand
GGACCCGTGTTTACTCTGGGGCTGATGGAGAAGGGTTTGTACCAAGGAAAATGGGGACGGCATAGCGGCCGAGGCCGCGCCTCCCAGCACGTTCGGCTGTATCTGCATCCCGACCCTGGACCTGCAAGGACTACGGTTTTCTCCCTAATCCACACATCCAGCCTCTGTCAGGGTTCTCTAGCACTTTAACATCTGCAAATCCGACGGTGGAAAAGAGCTGTCCGAACTCATCTACGGTGTGATAGGCCATATCTCCCAACTCGACCCATCGCTGATTTCGCTGATCATAGTTGCCGCCCTTGTACTCGCCGCCCAGCAGCATTAGCATCCCGCCGGGCTCTAGCACCCGCAGGATCTCCTTCATGTCGTTTGCCAGATCTGGCCAGAAGTAATGGCTCTCAATAGCAGTGACCAGATCGAATTTGTCATTCGGGAATGGCAGGGAGGACACAATGCCGTGTTGGATTTCCACGCGCCCCGAGTCTATTAGCTTCTTGTTTAGTTTTGTGGATATCCTGACACTCTCTTCAGAGTAATCAATGCCGTAGACTTGACCCTTGTCAGCCATCGTGGCCAGTTTGCGGACGGTTCCGCCGCCGCCGCAGCCCACATCCAGGATCGTGTCGCTCTTCCCGATTACGACGTGACTCAACCCCCAGTCTGTCATCTCGGAGTGGCTAACGTTCATTCCCCGGGCTACCATTCTGCCCAGCCAGCCTGCCGGTTTCCGGCATTGCCCAAGCAGCTTGCTCATCATACTCATCGTGTTCCTCCTCTGAGGGAGACAAGCACCCTCTCTTCCTGGCTGTCTTGCGTCATGTCTACTCGTGTGTGGAAGGATCAACCGGTCACCAGTGTCATTATACACGAGAGAAGCCCCAGATGCTTCGGTCATCTGGGGGATTTTGGGGTAGCCACCCGGCCGATCTTGGGAGGCTGCGCGACTTGTGCTAATGGATCGTGGGTCGCTCAGCAGTTGAATGTCGATCTATGCTTGTCGTCATGTATCTGGATCTTTCGCTGCCTCGATGACCTCCTCAAGATAGGCAATAGCGGCGCCCAACTCGCGCTTCATGCGGGCGTACTCGTCGAAACGGTCGGTAAAGTCCGAGTAGTCGGCGCCGGTCTGCTGCTTGAAGTTGAACGCCTGGTTGATCTGCCCGGCGTAGAAGGACCGGCTGGATTGCATCTTTTCCAGCGTCCCCTGTAGGTCCACCTTGCCGCCCTCCACGACGCAGTATTCCTTGATGAGGGCGTGCTTGGGCCACTCGAATCCCAAGCCTTGCAGTTCACGCACAGATAGCTTCCGGGTCATGTCATACTCCCTGCCGGTGTTGCTACGCGCCCTGTTCCAGCAGGACCAGCCACCGGGCATAGCCGAAGGAGTCTTTGGCATCCAGCGGGCAAGGTGTACCATCGCGTTCAAAGATATAGCTTATCGTCGAGGCCAGGCTGCCGCGCAGTGAGGGTTCCGACCCATAGGCTTCGAACGCCAGGGTCCACCATACTCGGTCTAAAGCCTGGATCTCGCCCAGCTCCATGTGGCAGCCCGATCCAGTATCCGTGATGGGGATGGCGATCACCTGCCCCTCCCCATCGCAGCGGTAGCCGCGCAACATACGCTCCTTCCGCACGCCTATCCACGACGACCTGGGCATCAGGAACTCTGCCAAACCATCTTCTGTCGTGTCCAAGGGCAGGCTCCACCTGCGCCAGTGCTCGATCACACCGGTCACGCCATGGTGGAACCGGACACTGCCATATTGGTGCAGGCGTTGCTTGATCTCGATTTTGCCTTCGCGCAGCTTGATGCCCTGTGCATTGCTCTTTTGCAGGTATAGATAGTGATCTACCCGGGGCGGCTCATGGGTTGGGGCCGGCTCGCTGGCGGCGAACCATGCCCGAACCTCATCCGGGACGCTGCCGCGATAGAACCACCGTACTTCTAGTGTCGGGTACATCGATCCATCCTGTGATTGGGAACCTTGCTACCGGTCCAGCAGCGCCAGCAAGCGGTCTGGATAGTCAGTGATGATACCGTCCACGCCAAGGTCGATCATGCGCTGCATGTCGTCCTCGTCGTTGATCGTCCAGGCATGCACCTCGAGGTTGCGGTTGTGGGCGGCGTCGACGAAACGAGGAGCAAGGACGTGCAGCCCGCTCCGGTACTCCGGGACCTGCGCTGCATCGGCTGGGGCGCTATAAGTGGTCTCGAGAAAGAGCCTGCTGAGGGCATAGAGCATCACGGTCTCGTCCGTGCCCGTGGAGGTGGCGACCTCGGGACATTCCTCCCTGAAATCGGCAATCGTCTCGTCGTGGAACGAGGCGACGAGCACCAGGTCGGTCCGCTCGTAGTCACGGATCAACTGGCAGAAGGTGGCAACCATCGAGGGCTCTGGCTGCTTGATCTCGATATTCATCGGCATCCCCGGAAAGGCGGCGAACACCTCTTCCAGGGTCGGAACGGTGATACCTTGACCGCGATAGGGAAAGGTCTGCCCGTCGTCCGGCGTCCAGTCGTAGCCCGCGTCCAACTCTTTGAGCTCCGCCAAGGTGAAGGAAAGGATCGGCCCTGTTCCGTTTGTCGTGTCGTCCACGGTCTCGTCGTGCATCACCACCGGCACGCCATCGGCGGTCGTGTGGATATCCATCTCCAGCACATCCACACCCAGCGCCACCGCGTGCTCAAAGGCACCGAGTGTGTTTTCAGGCCGCAGGCCCTTCCCACCCTGGTGGGCCATCACCAGGGGTTGGTGTTCAAATTGCGCAAAGAAAGGACGCCCCGCGGCTGGTTGGGCGAGCAACGCTGCGATGGCATAGGCGGCAGCCAGGGCGGCTGCCAGACCGAGCAATATTCTGAGCCATTTGGTACGCATTATGCCCTCCTTGGCAATCGATCAGGGTGAGGAAGTGCAGCCCAGGAGACGAACGGTGTGCGTCACTGCGCCGGGCCTGCTGCTGCCCGCCGCGCCTGATAAATCTCCAGCATATTTGACACCCTATCCGGCTCAAGCTGGCCCCGGGGCGTGGGTGTCTCGAAGAAACGTTCTGGTACGTCTTCCAGCCGGGCCTCAAAGCCCAACCGCTCGCGGAGCTGCACCCGCTCCCAGTAGATGCGCTCGCCCATGGCCTGTAGCTGCTCGGCGCTGCGCTGGATGCCCACACTGTCCAACGCCCGGCTGATCGTCTCCAGGTCGTAGACCCCGCGGGCAAAGAGACAGAGCGCCACGCTGGTCTGCACGATCCGCTCCCCCTCATCGGTTATGATGCGGTCGATGATGGCGTCGTC
>JASFLR010000551.1:0-3295 GCA_050117995.1 Anaerolineae bacterium | reverse complement strand
CCTGATGAAACACGAGGATGCCGTGCTAGCGGTGGCCAGCGGCCGCTACGAGTGGGTGGGACGCATGATACGCGCCGCGGTGACCCGACCGCGTACAGGTCAGATCACCCTCACCGAGCGGTTGGATCGCTATGCTACCCATCCGCTGTGGGGTGTGCTCATCCTGGCGGCGATTCTCGGCGTGGTGTTCTGGCTGACCTTTGCTGTTGGCACGCCGCTTCAGAATGCTCTGGATGTCTATGTGATCGGCGGCTTGGCAGAGATCGCATCCGGGCTGCTGGCGGGCTTGCCTGCATGGGTGAGCGGCCTGGTGGTGGATGGGATCATCGCTGGAGCGGGGACCGTTGTCACCTTCCTGCCCATCCTGGTCATCTTTTTTGCCGTGCTGGCCCTTCTGGAGGATGTCGGCTACATGGCCCGCGCCGCCTATGTGATGGACCGCTTTATGCACCTGATGGGCCTGCATGGCCGGAGTTTCATGCCCCTCTTTCTCGGCTTTGGGTGCAATGTGCCGGCCGTTGTAGGGACGCGGATCATCGATTCGCAGCGGGCGCGGTTGCTGACGATCCTGCTGGCTCCTATGGTGCCCTGTGCAGCCCGGATGGCAGTGATCGTCTTTCTGGCGCCCATCTTTTTCGGGCGGATGGCGACCCTCGTGGCCTGGGGGCTTATCGGTATGTCGTTGATCGTGCTGGCAGTGGTTGGTGTGTTGATCAACAAGTGGGTCCTGAAGGGCGAGCTGGCAGCATTCATCATGGAACTGCCGCTCTATCACCGGCCCAATCCCCGTTCGATCGGCATACAGGTGTGGCAGAACAGCTCCGAGTTCCTCAAAAAGGCTGGATCGCTGATCCTGGTCATGTCGGTTGTGATCTGGATCTTTTCCACGCTGCCCAACGGGGAGATCCAGACCAGCTATCTAGCGGGCCTTGGCAAGGCCCTGGCTCCAGTGGGGGCGCTTATGGGCCTGCCATGGGAGATGGTGGTGGCCCTTTTGGCGAGTCTGGTGGCAAAAGAGAACTCGATCGCTACCCTGGGCATACTGTTCGGCAGCGGTGAAAGTGCAGCCGGGCTTCAGGCTGCACTGGCGGGCGTATTGACGCCCGCGGCAGCGCTGTCGTTCCTGGTCGTGCAGATGCTGTTTATCCCCTGCATTGCCACGGTAGCAGTCATCCGGCAGGAGACCAAGAGCTGGGGCTGGACGGCGTTCAGCGTTGGGTTGCTCCTGATTATCTCCCTGTCCGGCGGTATCGGCGTCTACCAGCTGGCACGCGTGCTCTGACCATGATCGAAGAACTGCTGCGCATCTTGGCTGAGGGCGGTGTCCACAGCTATGAGGAGTTAGCGGAACGACTGTCTGTGCCGATGCCCTTGTTGGAGATGATGTTGGAAGATCTAGCGCGCCTCGGCTACCTTCGCTCGACCAACAACGACTGTGGGATGCATTGCGCTGGATGCTCTATTGGCGGCTGCTCGATCGCCGGGCGGGGCCGCCTCTGGACCCTGACGCAGAAGGGATCTCAGGCTGTTGCCCGATTGGGTTGATGCGGCGGATACTTCCCTGATTCCGTTCCTAACTTTCGGACTCTCCGCCTTGGCGCCCATAGCTGGACCGGACGTTACCCTCCCAGCGGCCCATGCTGCTGTGTAGCCAACTGTCGAATGGTGCGGGCAAGGTCTTCTGCAATGTCTCTTCCACGTTCAGCCCGTCCGCGATGGACTGGGTGACCAGTTCCTCCAGCAGCGTGATGTACTCCCTCTGCAGGGCGACATCCGCGCGGGTCCCCAGCGGCCCATGGCCCGGCACAAAAACCTCCACGTCGAGCTGCTCCATCTGCGCTAGCTGGGCCACCCAGGCCTGCGGATCGCAGTATACCATGAAGGGCTGGCATTGCAGGAAGCCGAGGTCCCCCATAAAGACGATGCGGTCGTCAGGTAGCAGGAGATAGGCGTCACTGTCAGTGTGCCCCGGGGCGACCTCCACCAGTTCTGCATGCCGCCTTGTCCCATAGAAGACTAGCTTGCCGCTGAAGGTTTGCTCGGGGTACCGCAGCTCGAATGTGGGCAGTATTTCCTGCCAGCCGGTCATCCTGGCAATGGAGGCTGTCAGAGAGGCGCGCTGACGTTCGTCTTTCTCCGTCTCCAGGCGCTCTCGAGTCTCCTGGATAGCCTGCTCCAATTCGGAAGGGTTTTCTTTCAGGTCGATCATCCAGCCCATCGCGTCGGGCATCTCCTGGCGGATGCCATGGGTGGTGATGATCGCTGTCTCGGGGGCAAATGCCTGGTTTCCACCCCAGTGGTCGGCGTGACAGTGGCTGATGATCAGATAGGTCACCGGGCGGCCTGTGAGCTGTTCGGCAGCCGACCGGAGGTCACGGGCCGCCGCGGGTGTCTCGAACGCGTCAAAGACGAGGGTCTGGTCGCCAAGATCGACGATGCCACCGTTGCTAAAGGCCTTGCCACCCGGTGAGGCGATGGCGGCATACACGCCGTCCGCGAGTTGCTCGAGCGTGAAATGCTCGGACTTGAGCAGGTCCTGTTTCTTCTCCATGGCTCATGCCTCCTTGCGCGTGGGTTCACCCCACGTTGCGTCTGCGCTTCGCTGCCAGTACATACCCTACCATGCCATGTGGCTCGGGTCAAGAACGGTGGTTTGATCGTTCCCCTTTGTTCCTCCGGATCGCTACGCCGTACAGCGGCAGCACTGGCAAGAGTAGCAGCGCCGATGAGACGAGGGCGGCCCGGATAGATGCATTTCCCACTGCGCCTACCGCGGGCCCTCCGGCGATCTGTCCAATGGCGTCAGCCTGCCCGCTCACCGAAAAGATGGTAGCCCGCACCCGGGGCTGGTCGATAGTCAGGTTGAGCCAGGCTGTGTGCAGTGGCGCCGCGATATTTCTCAATGCACCGATCAGCCAATACAGGGCTACTGCGACCCAAAAGCTCCTAGTCAGCCCAAAACCTGCCAGGCAGAGGATGATCAGGACGGCGTTCAGCATCAGGCCGCGCGCCAGCGGTACGCTCCGGGCGGTGTCTACACGGCGGCGGGCGATCTCGGTCGCGCCCAGGCTGATCAGCAGCATCACGGCCCGGATGAGGCCGAACCACACCACTGGTTCGGGCCCGGTCTGCCACGGCCCCGGGAAGCTCTCCAGCAAATGAGGGGTCCACAGGCGGTCGAATCCCTCGCTGTACAGCCCGTAGAACAGACCGGTTGCCAGCAGCACCAGCAGTATGGGCTGCCGGCGCACGAGCTCCCGGGCGTCCCGCACTGTCTTGAGCATGAGTGCCCACG
>JASFLR010000550.1:0-3296 GCA_050117995.1 Anaerolineae bacterium | reverse complement strand
TATCTACCATCCCGGAGCCGTGGCTGCACCAGCCAAGTCAGGAAGTCTCCATGGACCTTGCACCAATAATCCTGGGAGGGCAAACGCATCTGGACCAGATCGCAGCTGCAACGCAACTTGTTCTGTCGATCCAGCTGATAATTCTGGTCCGTCCCATTGTGGTGGCGGCGCTTTCGTGCTATAATGGTCGCCCGGGAAGCCCATTCAACAAGGGATTGCTGTATTCCCACCATGTGGCTGGGTGGCGAATGATGGCCCGCGATCCGGGCGGGTTTCCCTGAACTCGGCACGGTCGAGTAGCGGAGGCTCTGGCCTGTATGTTTGTTCTCACAGTAGCGACCCTGGGAGCGCTGATCCCAACGGTATTCTATGTCGCAGTGGTCTGGTGGCTCGATCGGTACGAGAAGGAGCCTCTATGGCTGCTGGCGCTCGCCTTTCTCTGGGGCGCTATCCCCGCGGCTATCTTTTCCGTGCTGCTGGAGCTTGCTCTTGACGTTCCGATCGCGGCCATTGGAGGCAAGACCCTGGTCGCAAATCTGGCCAGTGTGAGCGTGGCCGCTCCCCTGATCGAGGAGAGCGCCAAAGGAATCGCGCTCATCGGGCTGGTCGTCGTCTTTCGCCACGAGTTCGACGATGTGCTGGATGGCATCGTCTACGGAGCGATGATAGGCTTTGGTTTTGCCTTCACTGAGAATCTATTTGGCTACTTTATCCCGATCCTGACCGAACAAGGTATTGGATCCGGGCTCACAAATATCTTTCTGCGGACCATCGTCTTTGGATTCAACCATGCCTTCTGGACGGGGATCACGGGCGCTGCCGTCGGGTATGCCCGGCTGGCGCCGCGCTCAGCGCGGCGTCTGCTGGTCCCATTCTCCGGCTGGGCAGCGGCAGTCCTGGCTCACGGCATCCACAACGCGGGAGCAGTGCTGGTCGAACAGACCTTTTGCTTTTCTCTAGGCGTCAGCTTGTTGGTGGACTGGGGCGGCCTATTGTTGCTGTTGATCATTGCAGCCCTGGTGCTGCGAAAGGAGAGCCGGTGGATCGAGCGTGGTCTGCTGGAGGAGGTCCGCCAGGGGACGCTGAGTGCCGAGGAGTTTGAGCTGTTGCGCTCGGCAGGGCAGCGTATGTGGGTGCGGTGGCATGCGTGGGGACAGGGTGGGCGTGCAGCCTACCGGGACGTGGGTCGATACTATCAGATCGCGACCGAACTGGCGTTTACCAAGCAGCATTTGCGTTCACTGGGCGATGAGGGCGGGAATATCGCCGAGGTCAAGAGGCTACAGGATTCGCTGGCTGCCCGCCGCGCTACAGCTTGGCCCTGGCTTGGGCCTTCACTCTCTTCATGACCATTCAGCGATGATGGTGTTTTCATCCCTCCTTATCGTTTCTTGGCTATGCTTGCTTTGTTTGACTTTCGCGATTGATTCTGCTACAATGGGACCGGTTCTGAGTCACCATTGAGGTGAGCGAGGACGGGGATTGTGACCGACAAGGCAAAGGCGAAACCAAGGATTCTGTGTGTGGAGGACGAGGCTGGCATGCTCGATCTGCTCCGACTGATCCTTGAGGCTGCCGACTATGAATTCCTGGGTGCTCGCGACGGGGTGGAGGGCCTGGAGCTGATGCAGTCGGAAAAACCTGACCTGGTGCTCCTGGACCTGATGTTGCCCGAGATGGATGGTGCAGAGGTGCTTCTCCGCAAGAAGCAGGATACAGCTATTCAGGAGATACCGGTTATAGCTGTGACGGCTCTGACTTCTCCGTTCGACCAACTCATGTGGAAGCGCCGCACAGAGATCAAGGACTATGTAACCAAGCCTTTCAAGCGGCAGGAACTGCTGGACACGATCGCCCGGGTTCTCTCCAGCGGTGGGACTGAGACAGGATAGCACAGCCGGGACGCTCGGCAGAGGATGCTCGTATGGCCAGGGCCAGGATCTTGTGTATAGAAGACGACCAGGACATGATCGACTACATCAACTTGATCCTGGGCAAGGCCGGGTTCGAGGTGATGGGGGCCGACGGCGGTGCGGAAGGCCTGGAGGTAATGCGCAGGGAGCAGCCTGACCTGATCCTTCTCGACCTGATGATGCCGGGGATGGATGGGGCGGAGGTGTTGCTGCAGAAGCGGGAGGATGAGAGCATCCGCGATATCCCGGTCATTGCCCTCACGGCGCTTAATTCGCCCTTTGATCAGATCATGTGGTTGGCTCGTACAGACCTCCAGGATTTTATTGTCAAAGCCAAACTGCCGCGCAAGGAGTTGATTGCGCGCATTGAGCGGGCACTGCAACTACACGCCCATTCCTCGGGCCAGGGTAACCCAGTTGATGGCTAGTGGCTCCCCCGTAACGTCCCAAGGGATGTTCCGGCGAGGCGTCTCCGCGCCAGAGGTGATGCTATGAGTTTCATAACTTCTTGGCTAAACCCATTCGATTTTCTGATCGCTGTGGCCCTGGTGGGTGGGGTGGCCTTGGGTTTCGTGCGGGGTCTGGTGCGTATGGCTCTGAGCCTGATTGTACTCTATGTGGCGGCTGCATTGGCCATGGTCTTGTATCCGCGCCTGGGCAGGTTGATAGGCCAGATGTCCGGTTTGCCCCTGGCAGTTGCTGAGGGACTGGCTTTTCTCGTTATCCTTGCCGTAATTGCCATCCTGTTGAATTTCCTGCTGCACCGGACCTACAAGGAGACGGAGCTACCCGGCCTGCGCCAGGTGGATCAACTGGGCGGCATGGTGATTGGCTTCTTCTTGATCGTTGTTTGGGTTGGGCTTTGCCTGGTCGTGCTAGCTTTCATGTTGAGCGTGCCGGTTACGGAAGAAGATACCGTGCGGAGGAGCATGGTCAGCTTTTTCCAGGGCTCCCACTTGATCCCGATATTCTACAATTTCCTCCCGGTCGCGCTTACGACCCTAAGGCCGTGGATGCCCAAAGGTATAGCGCCTGAGATCTTTACCTTCAGGCTGTAATGGACAGTAAGCACCTCGAAACCCTCGAGTTTCCCCAGATTCTGCTGCGCCTGGCAAAGCATACCTCGTTTTCTGCTGGAAGGGAGTTGGCGCAGGCATTGCGACCCTCTCCCATATTCGCAGAGGTCCAGCAGAAGCTCGAGGAAACCGGCGAGGCTCGCCAGCTGCTGGAGGCGCGCGGCGGCATGTCACTGGGGGGCGCGCATGATGTGCGCCCGCTTGCGCGGAACGCCAAGCGAGGCGCGGTCCTTCAGCCAACGGACTTGCTTGATATTTCGAGTACGCTTCGCGTCGGGAAGCGCATCCAGACCTTGCTTGGGCGCTT
>JASFLR010000549.1:0-3301 GCA_050117995.1 Anaerolineae bacterium | reverse complement strand
CGACTCCCCCAGATAGATGTAGGTATACGGTCGCTCCGGCTCGACGAACTCGTAGATGTGACGCAGTCCGGCATCGCGAAGGATGTCGACGGGTGGGGACTCGTAGAACGAGTTCAGGTCACCCATCACAATGACGTGCGCCTGCGGGTCTTGCTCGAGGATGCGCTGTACCAGGGTGGCGTTCCACGTTGCCTGGGCCTTTCGACGCGGTTCGGTGGGCAGCTCTCCGCCGGACATGGACGTGAAGTGGTTGTTGATGGCATATACCGTCTGGTCGGCGCCCTCCAGGTGGACCGTCGCCGTGATCACCAGGGGCGGACGGCTGGTAAGGCCGTCGGGGGCTGGGAAGGCCGTGGCACCCTCGACGGTTGCCTGATCGGCCCTGACCAGGTAGGCGACATCGATCCCGCGGCTGTCGGTGCCCTCGACAAGAACCGGCTGGTAATCATAGTCGGCGATGGTTTCGATCGCAACCAGTCGCTCCAGGATATCGATATTCTCTACTTCCTGCAATCCAACGATGGTGGGAGCGCCCATGGCCTCGATGGCGCTGGCGGTCTTTTGCAGGTCCAGCTCATACTGGCTGCGCGAGGGGATCGGCGGGTCCGAAGGATGCGGATCGCTGGAGTCAAAGAGATTCTCGACGTTAAAGCTGGCGATCCTGAACTCGCCAGGGCCGGCAGGTTCCAGAGAGGGTACGGGCCGCTCGACCGACTCGATCCTTGGCAGGGAGATCGGCTCGATCTTGAAGCAATCATAGGTGAAGGCAAGCGGACCCTCTGCCCAGAGCAGTTTGTCACCTGTCTTGAGCGGAAAGGCGAGTGTGCTCATATCATAGTGCGTGGATACGCCACCATCGTCGATAAAGATGATCATCCCTGTGGGATCGCCCTTCATGACACGCTCAATACCCCACTCCATACGTACTAGGGGGGTCTCGCCGTACTTGCTGGTGGGTCCAATGGCCAAGGCCGTCTCGCTGACCTGCACTAGCATGCCTTCCAATGCCTCGTAGTATAGGTCTGCCTCTGCCTTATCCTGTGGCGGGTTCAATTCAACTGCCGCTGGTAGGCGGTTGTTGTTGCTGAGAAGCTCCACGTTGGCCAGGTCCTGGATGTCGAGGACAGTCTGCCCTGAGAGCTCCCGTACCCTTCCGCTGACCCGTACATGGTCACCCAGCTGCAGGGAGGTCACTGGTTCCTGTGCAAGCACGAATAGTCCCGCCGAGGTTGCTGGGTCATCGTCCGTCTCGTCTTCCTGGATCCAGAAGCCGCCGAGCTCGGGAAATACGCCAATGACAATTCCCTCGGTGGTGGCTTGGTCACGCACATACGGAGAGGAGATGCTTGGTCCTTGAATGGCCCAGATCGGCACGCCGCTTCCCACAAAGGTGAGCAATCTGGCGGTCTGCACGGGATCGGGCCATTGTGCTGCGGTTGCCGTGGCACTCTCAGCTACAATCATATCGGCAGCATCGCTGTCGACCATCACCTCGTAGCTGACCGAGACCGAACCTCCGCCGCCAGCCACTTCAGGTATAACCCAAACGACCAACGCTCCCTGCATCTCACCGCCATCGAGCACCTCAGCCAGTACGATACTCCCAACTGGTAAGGGCGCTTCGATGCGCACATCCGTGAGCGGGGCGTCGGTTTGGTTGTATGCGGTCAGCGTGTATGTCAGCATTTCGCCTGGCAGCACACTGTTGCGTACATCCATGTCCACCATGAGCTCGGGCGGGAAAACCTCTGCAAAATCGGTCTGGAATCGTGGCTGGATCTGCCAGGTACCGTCATAGATCTCGCTAATTCCGGTTATGCGGTAGCGCTTGCCCAGATCCAGCGGTTCAGCGGTCAGTCCAGCGTCCTTGTCCACGTAGGCGAGCAGCATGTTGCCCTCGCTATCCACGAGATCGACTTCGTAGCTGTAGGTGAACTCCTCGATTCGGGTGCTCAGACCCTCCACGACAATCAAGCGACCGGGCAGGCTTTCATCCCGGACGGCCTCAGCTATCGCGACCTGGCTGGGCTGTGGCGCGTCGCCGGCCTCGAATACGCTAACGTCGTCGGGGTAGGTCGAGGGGACGATCTCCATAGAGTCGCGGTAGACCTGAATCTCACCGGTGACCTGCACGCGGTCCCCGACCTCTACGTTGACCAGGCCCTTGCCCCCAGGACAGTAGACCTGGATGCCGCCCGTACCATCCTCCATGTAGAACTTTGTGCCGGTAGATCCGGCATAGAAGCCATCGGTGAACATGGTAGCGATCCCCTCCACGTTCACCGTTTCCCCTGCCAGGGTGCGGGCCACGCCAACTGGTATGGCGCCGCCTTCCACAGAGATGGACAGTGGCGGGCCGTAGGCGCGGACCTCGCCGGCAGCAGAGTCTACATAATACCCGTTGACGAGGTTGGTGAGATAGGTCCAGGGGGCCTGCAGCCGTATGGTAGTTGTCTCCCCGGCTCCTGCCGCCATATCAGGTACCGCCCACTCCAGGCGTTCGCCGGCTATCTCCCCCTCAGGAGGTGCAGACACGATCTCGAATCCGGCAGGGATCGGTAGGGAAACCTCAAGATCGCTCAGGGTTGCTCCGGTCAGATTTTCGACTTCAACCGTGTACTCAACCTGGCTACCTGGCTCTACCGTGTGTGGGCCTTCCAAGCGGATGCTCAGGCGCTCAGCGGGCAGGGGAGTGGGTAGATCGCCGGTATTCTGAGGAAATGGTTCGGAATTCAGCCGAAAGTCGGCCGCGTTGTCCCCCGTTAGCTGGTGGTTGCCCAGTTCTCCGCCCGGAAGCCGCTCCAGGCTGGCCCCACCCTCGGGCACAGACGCGGCGAGCCCCGTCAAAAAGTCAGTCGGCCCGTCTCCCCACACGAGGGTATCCACAGTGGCGCCATCGGCATTGCGCAAGGCCAGGCCACCCTTGTTCTCAAAGAGGGCGGTGGTGAACTCGACGTCGCCGACATTGCCCACATCGCTTCCGGCCCGAACCAGTAAATAGTGCCCCTGGCCCGGTATATCCGCACGTTCCCCCCAGGCATAGAGCAGTTCTTCGTCTCTATTGTCGGCGAGGCGATACCACAGTGACCATCCGGCAAGATCGATGGCATTCGGTCCGGCGTTGTAGAGCTCGACAAACTCCAGGTTATTGTCCACGCCATGGATGCCCGGCAGAACCTCGCTGATCAACACACCAATTGGGGCTGTTGCCTCGGGCGTGCCCGGTGAAGGCTCCGCGGTAGGCGAAGGGGCGGAGGGTTCGGCGGTGCCGGTCTGCGTAGGGGTTGCGGTTGGTGGTTCG
>JASFLR010000548.1:0-3301 GCA_050117995.1 Anaerolineae bacterium | reverse complement strand
TGCGACGGCTGCAACCGCCTGTCCGCCGCCTGCCGACAGGTTGACCGCCACCGTCTCATTGGCGCAGCGCAGCCCTCCCAGCCCAGCCACTGGATACCAGGTCTCCGTCCACTGCAGACTGCCGCCGGTCGGAACCGTGACGCTGTCATCAAAGGTTGGGGCCGGTCCGCTGTGAAGCTCCACATAGCTCGACCCGTCGTCGGTCCAGTTGGACCAGGGGATGGGGTCCTGCCAGCCAAAGGCAAAGACCTTGGAGCCGGGGACGGCATCGGCAGCAGAAACCCGGATCACACCTTCATCGTAGGCCTCGTCGTACACTGCCACAAAGCCCCCGGCTGCCGGGTCCTCGAAGAAACCCAACCAGCGGTTCCAGTTTCCCAGACGGCTGTAATCTGTGCCGTTGTGTACGGGCCATGACATGCGCTGGTTATAGTCTGGCAGGGACTCGTCTCCCCGGCTGTGAACGGTAACGCCGCTGACAGAGTCGGGGAGAACAAAGCGTAGACCCGCAGATGGCCGGTTTTGTCCACCCGGGGCCAGCATGGCGTTGGTCCAATACTTGATCTCCACGGGCGTGCTCGTAGGGTTCTCCAGGCGCGGCCGGATCGTAAAGGCCGCGGCACCAGCCTCCAGCCGCACGGCGATCTCTGCTTGTATGCGATCCCCGGCACTGCTATCGCGGAGGAGCACCGTGACGCTCTGCCCGTCGCTACTCGCCGTCAGCTTCCAGGGCATCTCCCATTCGTAACCATGTTCCTCCACAGGCAAGCACCATTCAAAGCCGCCAGCAGCAAGCCACCAACCCTGCTCCGTTGGGCCCCAGGGACTGGGCTTCAGTACGGGATTGTGGTAGGTCACCAGGTGCCCTGTAGGTTTGTACAGCACCTTGTACAGGCGCCCGCCTACCTCGGGCAAAAAAGTGAGGCGGATATATTCGTTCTCCACGATAAAGGTACGGTACGTCAGCTCCGCTGGCGTTGGATTCGAGGCATCGTAGGCCGCGCGATCGAGGACGTCGTAGGCCATGGCAAATCTATCGCTCCACGCCTCAGTCGTGAAGCTGGCGTAGGGATAGGTAGGTATGGTGATCTGGCCTTCGCGCATCGTCACGTCGGCAGGCTTGGCTGGCGGTGGTTGCGTGGCAGTTGGGATAGCAGTTGCGGGCTCGGAGGTTGGTGGTTCCGTCGCTGCGGCTTGGGATGGCGGCGTGCAGGTTGGTGGCAATGTGGGCACCGGCAGTCGTTGCGACAGCGAGTTGTTGTCCTCGCGGGCCTCCTGTATCTGGTCGGCGGCATCGACCAGCACGATGTTCTCCCCATTGATGTATCCCTCGAACCAGACCGTCGTCGTCTGCCCGGCTGCTAGCCCCTCGGCAATCACTTGCTGGATGCCGTTTAGCTCTACGGCAAAGGCGCCGGCATCCGCTGTGCCGACGTTCTCGAGCCAAACGCGAATGCCCAGAGCCGTGGAAGTATAGTCGCAGGAACCTCCTGTCTCCAGCTCTATCTGGGCATGGGTGATCGCAAGATCGGGCAGGTGCTCATCTGAACCTGATTCACTTGTCGCAGCGAGTGTAACTGTGGGAATGGAAGAACCGGCTTGCGGGACTAGCTCTCCACGGATCGCATACTCGTCGTCGGGCGCGAGGTTGACCATCTCGACCAGTGGCTCAAATCCCTCGCGCTCGACGCGGACGGTGTGCTGTCCTGGGGTCAGCGTCAGCGTCGCCGTCGTCGTACCGCTGCGCATACCGTCAATGTATATCTGAGATCCAGGCGGCGCCACCTCAACCAGCAGAGAAGCAGTGGCTGGCGCGGTGGCCTTGCCTGCTGGCTGGGTTGAGACACCGCAGCCGCTCAAGAAAATGAGCAGTGCCAGAAACAAAAGGGTGATCAGGAGTCGTGAAATCACCCCCAGCCACGTGCTCGAGCCAGAACGGCCCTGGTCTCCACTGGTCATCATGGGGAGATTATACCATTACTGAGACGGAACGCAAAGCAGCCAACGGCATTCCGTTGACCCGGTGGTGGGTATAGGTTAATCACGCGCAGTCAAGGCACCGTATAGCCGCGGCGACAGAGCCCACAATACCGGGCCAGATTCACACCGCCCCACAGGATAAACCTATGTACCCCAGCGATACGTGCGGTGCTCATCCCACCTTGATGGACTTTGGCGGGACGTAAGGAGTCCCCTTGATATATTCCTCGAGTTGCTCGATGATGAATTCTTTCTGCGCGATGGTTGCCTTGACCACGTCTCCAATCGAGATAAGACCGATCAGCTCGCCGTCCTCCAGCACGGGCAGGTGCCGTATCTTTTTCTCTGTAATCAGTGCCATGACCTGCTCGGCCGAGTCCTCAGGACCGACGCACATCACTCGCTCGGTCATGATCTCGCGGGCGGGGGTCTCTGCAGATGTCTTGCCATGCAGGACAACCTTTCGAGCATAGTCCCTCTCCGACAGGATGCCGATCAGGTTATCGGATTCCATGACGAGCACGGCACCTATGTTCTTCTCCGCCATCAGCTTCAGGGCGTCAAAGACAGATGCGTATGGCGTTACAGACCAGACCTCAAATCCCTTGGTTCTCAACATGTCTCTAACGGTGGCCACTGTGGATGCCTCCTTTGCAGATCTTGAGTTTGCGCGGTGCGCTGCCTGGCCCGCGTATTGGCCGGGATTGCCTTGCGCGTACGAGTATAATGCCAATGAGCCGATCTGTCAAACTTGCAGGGGTGGTTCTGGCCCTGCGGGCTCTCCTTGGGTCCATCAACCTTTCGAAAGGGACTTGCGTATGCGGCCTGCCGCCTAATCTCACGGAGCATAGACGAGGGTCAGCCTTGGCGCCTGGGGCGAGCCCAGGATGCTGCTACCATCCTCAATCGCGATCCAATCTTCCTGACCATCTCCGTCGGTCTCTTGGCTGAATTGCAGTCGAAACTGCTGGCGCGACAGATCCGCTGCCAGGGAGTTCTGGACCCAATCCGCGATTGTGAGATCGGACAGGATGTACCATGCCTCTGGAGAACTCTCAAGCTCGAGTACTGCCGTGCCCAGGGCTGGTGCGTCATACGCGCTTCCGTCAAAGTTGGTGCCATAGTAGACGTGTTCCAGCACCAGGTTGCCCAGCTTCTGGTAGGGACTGCCTTCGATCTCTTTCTGGTAGAAACGCAGCTCTGCGCTTTCGATGGTCGCTCCCGCGGGGATCTCTGACAGGTCAAAGCTTAGGAATCCACGGGCCACCAGCTCACCCGTCGGGCTGATCACCTCGCCGTTGCCGATCAGGATGTCCCTGGA
>JASFLR010000547.1:0-3303 GCA_050117995.1 Anaerolineae bacterium | reverse complement strand
CGGGCTAGGGTTTATCGCCGTGGCCCTGGTCTACTTTGGCGGGTGGCGGCCAGTTGGCGTCATGCTGGGCGCGCTGCTCTTCAGCATGATCAACGCCCTACAGTTACGGCTGCAGTTGATCCCGGATTGGCCCGTCCCAGGTGAGTGGATGGTTATGGCGCCCTACGTCTTCACCATCGTTGTCCTGGTGATCACGGTGCAGCGCGTGCGAGCGCCATCAGCGCTGACCAAACCATTTGAGCGGAGTGGATGAGTTAGCATATTGGCACACCGGGAACGTGACCCCCGATCCGGGGGCGAGCGGTCCCTCACGTATCGTGCACGAAAGGGGGTGAGTTTTTGGGACGATGCTGTCCAAACGGACTCGAGGTTGACGATGACGGGACTTGTAGACGTAGAACAGTGGAATTCGTTTCTCGATCTACCAGTCCACCTATCTAACAGAAAAACAGGAGGAAAGAACACGATGTCACACAAACGTACTTTGGGGATTCTGTTCATGTTGTTGGTGCTGCTGGTGAGTGCCTGCGGCGATACGGACGGCGGGGAAGAGGGCGATATCTTTAGGGTTGCCGTGATCATGCCCAGCACGGTCAACGACCTTGCCTTCAGCCAGAGCATGTACGACGCGCTGGTGGCGATCCAGACCGATATGGGCGGCCCGGAGAAGATGGAGTTGGTCTACTCGGAGAACATGTTCGTAGTCGACGATGCTGCAGCGGCCATCCGCGACTATGCCACACAGGGCTACGACCTTATCATCGCCCATGGCTCGCAGTACGGCAGCTCGCTCAAAGAGATTGCACCCGACTTTCCGACGACGGCGTTCGCCCACGGCACGACGGTAGACACCTTTGTCGATGAGGGCATCAACAACGTCTTTGCCTACGAGGCCGCATCTCAAGAGGGCGGCTATGTCAACGGCGTGATGGCCGGCAAGCTGACCAAGAGCAACGTCATCGGCGTGGTGGGTCCCATCGAGACGGGCGACGCCAAGCTGTATATCGACGGCTTTAAAGCGGGCGTGGCAGCCGCTAATCCAGATGCACAGGTGAACGTCAACTATATCGGCTCCTTCTCTGACGTAGCATTGGCCTCAGAGGCAGCTAGCACCCACATCTCGGCCGGGGCCGATGTGTTGTCGGGCACGGCGCAGATGGTGGTGGGGGCCATCGGCAAGGCCAAGGATAATGGCGTGCTATGGTTTGGCACGCAGGCAAGCCAGACCTCGCTGGCACCTGAGATTGTGGTCGCCAACCAGATCTACGACTGGACAGTGGTCCTCAACGACATCATTGCCCAGATGGACGAGGAAGTCTATGGCGGCAAGGCCTATGTCATCACGTTGGAAAATGGCGGCCAGTACATCGAGTACAACCCCGACTTTGACCTGCCGGCCGACGTGAAACAACTGGCCGAGGACACAATCGCAGGCATCAAGGATGGGTCGATCACGATTCCGATAGGCGAATAACCGGAAGTAGTTGTGTGTTGCGTGTCCGCTGCGCGGACACGCAACACACAGAAGTTGAGAAACCAGGAGTGGGCGATGACAAGAGATAATGGAAAAAGCGGGTCCGCCGGACGGCCTCACATCGAGCATCTGGAATTGAAGGGGGTAACCAAACGCTTCCCCGGCGTCCTGGCTAATGACCGCGTCGATTTCGATGTTCGCGCCGGCGAGGTCCATGCCCTGCTGGGCGAGAACGGCGCAGGGAAGAGCACGCTGATGAAGGTCCTCTATGGGATGTACGCACCCGATGAGGGCGAAATCTGGATCAACGGCAAGCAGGTTGGTATCGCCTCACCGACGGATGCCATTGAAAAGGGCATCGGCATGATCCACCAGCACTTTATGCTGGTCGAATCGTTGACGGTAGCGGAGAACGTAGCACTGGGCCTGCCGTCTTCGCGAGAACCGCTCACCGACCTGGACCGCGTCTCGCAGCGCATCGTGGAGCTGGCCGAAGTCTATGGCCTGCGCGTCGATCCTGATGCCTATATCTGGCAGCTGGCGGTAGGCCAGAAACAGCGGGTAGAGATCCTGAAGGCGCTCTACCGCGGCGCAGCCCTGCTCATCCTGGACGAGCCGACAGCGGTACTGACCCCGCAGGAGGTCGACGAATTCTTTGTGACCCTGCGCCAGATGACCAAGGACGGCCACGCCATCATCTTTATCTCGCACAAGTTGCACGAGGTGCTGGACATCTGCGATCGGGTGACGGTATTGCGCGATGGCAAGCGGGTTGACAGTTGCGAGATCGAGGGCTGCACGAAGGCGAGCCTGGCGCAAATGATGGTCGGGCGCGAGGTCACGATGAAGCCCTACCGCGTTGACCTGGAACCAGGCGATGCGCGGCTAGTGGTCCGTAACCTGCACGCTCTGAGCAACCGCGAGACCCCTGCCCTGCGCGGCACGGACCTGGCCGTTCACTCGGGTGAGATCTTGGGCCTGGCGGGCGTGTCGGGCAACGGGCAAAGCGAGCTTGCTGAGGTGATCACCGGTTTGCGCCCTCTTACGGATGGACAGGTGTTCCTCGAAGGGCAGGACATCACAGGGCTCAAACCAGGCCAACGCACCGAGCTGGGCATGGCCTACATCCCGGAAGAGCGGATGAAAGACGGCATGATCCAGGAATTCACGGTGGCAGAGAATATGATCCTGCGCGATCACCAGGATGAACCTTTCTCGAGGCGGGGATTTCTCTTTCTGAAGATCATCGCCGAGTATGCTGACAAGCTGATCCAGCGATTCCGGATCAAGACACCGTCCCGGGAGACCACGATCAAGAGCCTGTCAGGCGGCAACATTCAGAAGGCCGTGGTGGCGCGCGAGCTATCCCGCAATCCACGGGTGCTGATCGCTGCGCAACCCACGCGCGGCGTGGACATTGGCGCTACAGAGTATATCCACGCCCTGCTACTGGAGCAACGCCAGGAAGGACTGGCCATTCTGCTGATCTCGGAGGACCTGGACGAGATCATGGCCCTGTCGGACCGGATCGCTGTGATCTACGAGGGGCAGATCATGGGCGTGGTGGATGGAAAAGAGGCGACGGCGGAGCAGCTCGGGCTCTTGATGGCCGGCGTGCGAGAGGAAGAGTAAAATCAGGGATGTTCGGTAGGCGGGTTGGATGGGCGGTACCCGGTTTTCTGGGCAGGAGGCATGGCTATGCTGATCACTAACGGGCGGATCGTGACTTTTGGCGAGAGGAACGAGATCATTGAAGGCGGCGCGGTGCGTGTCGATGGCGGCCTGATAACCGATGTGGGACCTGAAAGCGAGCTGGCAGCGGCCTATCC
>JASFLR010000546.1:0-3306 GCA_050117995.1 Anaerolineae bacterium | reverse complement strand
AGTCTTCATCAGGCAGACTAAGACAATCTGACAAGTCAATGGCGCACTCGGGGGCCGAGCAAGAGTCAGCGTGCCAGGCAGTTGGTCCTCCGAGTCTCCAGTGGTTGCGTTGGATCGCACCGGCCTGGAAGATCCAGTGCTGGGCACGGAGTTCTACGGAAATCTGCGGAGCAAGGTACCGCCGGGAGGCGGCATCACGGTTTGCCCATCGCGTCACATAGGCACTGAGGGCGATCTGCACTCACTGAGCCAGCAAGGACCGGAAAGCTATGGGATGGGCGCCGACACGCGGCCCAGGTGCCGTCCAGTCTCAGTCTCAAATAGAAAGCTGAGGGTTCCACCGCTTGTCAGCAGGCTGGAGTCGACGCGAAGGACGGTGTAGGGCTGAGTGATGCCCATGTCCACGATGTCGGAGCAGCCGGGCTCGGTCCACTTGGTAATCACGCGCACCTCGTCGCCTTCCTGCTCCAGGCCGGTGAGGAGATGCCAAAGCCGCCGGTGCTCTTGAGCCCCTGTATGCCAGCCAGGACGAAGGAACGCTGAAAGTCCACCTGGGGCAGCGGGGTGCCGGGGAGGTAGGTCTGCCAGAAGCTGTCCAGCGCCTGTTGCGTGGTGATGACCTGGAAGAGGCGCTCGTAACTGTTGTGGCGCAGGTTCTGGCCCTCGGACAGGACCTCGGCCCCGGCAAAGGTCTCCCTCGCGGATTGCGGGTGCTGGGCGGGGCTCGGCCCGGTGGGCTGGATGTCCTTATTGTCAGGCTGGACTTGGGTCGTTGACTGCGGTGATGTTGCGACTGGACCAGCCGTCGGACCAGTTTCCGCGGCTCCACAACCGCCGAGTAGCAGTGCGGTGAGCATTGTTACCAGCATGATATGTTTGCCAGGCAAAACCATTCTCCTTTGGTGGGGCGGCAGGTCGAGGATAGTACCTGTCGACCTACCGCCCGTTTACAGCCATTCACTCTATCTCTTTGACGTTGGCTACCCAGGGAATGTTCCGTACTCGTACCAAGGGATTACCAGACGGGATAGAGTATACACCAAAGTGCGAATATCCTCTGTGGGGACGCACACACATCCCCGCACCGGGAACAAACGTTCCCGGACCCTTTGAGATTGGGTGGTTGCGCCAATCATACAATCCCCACCGAGTAGGATGCGGATTCACATATGGACAAGGTCACCGGCAATCGCCTATCCACCCGAGTTGGACTGGACAACAGGCAGGAAACCGGAGGGCACAGAGTACGGGTACTCGTAGTCGTATTGGAAGGCACGGTCGACGGCGATACCGAGGTACTCCCAGGTGCTCCCGCTGGTGGAGTACTTGGAGACCCGGCAGGTCCATGTGCCGGACGAATCGGCCGTCGTGCGCACGATCTCGTAGCTGTTGTTGGAGCTGGTAGAGCTCTTGACGAGGCCCATTGACGGGTTGTATAGTCTCAAATCGAGGTCGGTAAGCAGCGGATTGCTCGTATAGCTGGCGTTGGGATGGGACGTCCAGGCGATGGCGCAGGAGATCGGTTCGCCGGCATTGGCGTAGAAGGTATAGTCATAGGAGGTCCAGGTCGTGGGGTTGATGGTCATCTGGGCATAGCGGCCGTTGAGCGTGTTCAGATAGGCCGAGTAGACATCGATGCCGCCCGCGCCGTCGTACTCGCTCAGCCGGTTATCCCCCTCGATGTTGTGTGTCGCGGAGGCCATCAGTAGGGCGCGCAACGCCTCCGGCTTGCCAGCCAGGTTTGGGTCTATCTCCAGCAGGAGGGCTGCCTCGCCGGCGACCATGGGCGCGGAATAGGAGGTTCCGGCTATGTCGGTCGTATCCACGGATGGCGGATGGATGGTTGTCGAGCGGATGCCCTCTCCCACGGCAACGAGGTCCGGTTCTTGCCGGTCGCCGTTAGAGGGCGAGCAGCCGTAGCCCTCTTGCCAGGCGGAGAAACCGGACATGCTGTCGGCGTTCCAGTTTGCGGTGTTGTGGTCGGCAAAGGAACCCACCGACAGGATGTTGAAGGCCATCGCGTGGTCGCTCATCAAGCTGCCCGAGTTGCCGGCCGCAAAGGTGACCAGCACCTTGTCCGTCACTACGCGGTAGTCAAAGTACGTGCCGATGCTGCTCAGACAGCCGGTGGAGGTAGCAGGTCCCCAGGAGTTGTTGATGATATCCACCCCCTGGGTCACAGCCCAGTTGGCTGCAGCCTGGAGGTTAGACGTTGCATAGTCGGTGGCATTGGCCGAGTAGAGGCTCGCGCCGCGGGCGATGCCCAGGTGGAACCCGTGGGATGAGCCGACGTTGCCCATCACCCGGGTGGCGTGTTCGTCCATGTTCGGATCGACCCAGTCCCTGGCACTCACATAGTTATACAGCCAGAAGTTCTGGTAGGCGCGGCTGTCCTCAAGGATAGCCACGCTGGCACCGGCGCCGGTATAGCCCCGGACCCACACCGCCGGCGCGCGATGCGTGTTCTGCGCCTGGCCGTTCATATCCTGGTTCTCAATATCGTCGGCAAAGATGCGGCCGACATCGGGGTCCTCTGAGAGGGCGAGGGCCTGCTCGCGGTTCAGTGCCGCGCCCAGCACAGGGGTGCGATCCACGGTTCGCACCTCGATGCCCCGGGCCGCCAGCCGCGCGGCGACGCTGGCCTGCAGGCTGTCCACGCTGGCCTCGAGCGCCTGGCGGGCAGCCAGGACGTCCGGACTCTCTACCCTCGCGGCGGGGGCGTCGCGCACTCCGGGCGCGGCCCCGTCGCCCGTCAGCTCACCGCGGGTGGGGGGCTCGCCGTTCAAGCCCAGCCCAGGGCCGACATAGTCTGGGTCGCGCAGGCCGCTCAGGATCGAATCGTCTACCACCAACCAGATCTCGACCGGGATGGCGGTGTCGGGGTCCTCTTCGAAGCGCTGGAATAGCTGCACGTCCAGCTTGCCGTATTCGGCTAGGTAGGCCTCGTCGGCCGCAGCCCGGAATTCCTCTGGTGTCCATGCCTTGCCCGAGCGATCGACAAAAGAACCATAAATCGCATTGCTGGCGGAATCGCGCAGCTTGTACTGGGTGACGGTCCCCATGGCGGGGATGTCAAGGGCAAGTTCGTAATCCACGACCAGGTCTGCTGCCTCCACGCCGTAGGTATCGGCTACAAAGGACCGGGCTGTGTTATCCAGTGCATCCTGCGCCGCTACGCCCCCGGCAAGAGCCACCAGCATAGCGAGTAGTATCCATGACGCGAGTCGATTGTGCTTCACTTATCTCTCCTTTTTCAATGAGGCTGCAATGTCTGTCTGTGTTTCGTTCATTGACATACGTCGAACT
>JASFLR010000545.1:0-3311 GCA_050117995.1 Anaerolineae bacterium | reverse complement strand
ATCCTCCAGCACCGGTAGCATCACGCCGTTGAATCCGCAGCGAGGATACCTCGCCTTGCGCAAGCACTCAGTCAGGACGCCCACAGCAAACAGCGTACCGGGCGCGCCGAACCGGTCTACGCCCATCCGCTCGATTGCCGCCCCAATACTGCGCGCCTCTTCGGGAAAAGGTGCCAGGGAAAAGTCGATCCCGGCAAAACGAAAGCCATGGCGCCCTGAGAGTGGCGCGATCATGCGCTCAATTCTCCCGGCTGCCTCCTCGACCGCCTCGACTAGGCGCAACCGTCCCTGGTCCAGTGAGCTTGAAGGTCCATTGGCCTCCAGACCAGAAAACGCATGGACTGCCAGATCGGCTGACTCGGTAGCAATCGCGACGGCTGGTCCGCCCCCGTCGTGGTAAGCCGCTGGGAAAAAGGGCGCGTGTGGCCCCACATTGGCCATCACCGCCAGGCGCAGGTTGCCGAATCCCAGTGCTGTCGTGCCCGCAATCTGCCGCACGATCCCTGCCGCCCGCTGGATCGCCGCCAGGTTGGGACCCGTGTTGTAGGTTGCCACTAATGCGCTGGCAAATACCGTCTCAGACGACCGGATCAACTCCGGAATGGCGTCCAGGAGAGACAGATCCGCACCAGGTAGGTCCGCTAGCACGGGTCCCAGGGAGAGATAGTCAAACCCGGCCCCGGCGCACTCGGTCCACAGCTGTGGTGCCAGTTCTATTGGGCTAGCGGCAAGGCGTGAGAGGGGTTGTGTCGCCAGGCGCGTGGTCTGAACTGGAAAACCGCCATCCTCCAGGACAGTCCGGGCCTCCTCAGCCAGTCGTGCTGCTCCACTCACCGCTCCGGCCAGCTCTCCCGGATTCCCCACGTTGATGAAGCAAGTTATCGAGCGAATCCTCATAGTACCTCTTTCCCGGAGGAGGCTCGGCGCTGCCGGGCTGCCTCGAACAGGATGACAGTCGCCGCCATGGCCGCGTTCAACGACTCGGCCCCTCCTGCCATTGGAATGGACACTCGGTCTGTCGCTACCTGTCCCGCCTCGCGGCCCGCGCCGGATGCTTCGCCGCCAACAATGACCGCCGAAGGGACTGTCCAGTTCACGGCGTCGTAGACTGTGCCTCCAGCTGCATCGGCCAACCAGATCGTCCTTCCGCGCGCCCGCTCCTCAACAGCCTCCCAATCACAACTGCGCACAGACAGGCGAAAATGGGCGCCCATAGCGCCCCGCACAACCTTGGGGTTGTACAGATCCACCGTACCCGGAGCCAGCAGGACCTCCCCTACGCCAGCCGACTCGGCCGAGCGGAGGATGGTGCCAAGATTGCCGGGGTCCCGGATCCCATCCAGGATCAGGAGCAGGCCGGGCTTGGGAGCCAGGTCGAGAAAGGGCACCACAGCCAACACCCCCTGAGGGGTCCGGGTGTCCGCGCTCGCAGACATCACCGCCTCGCTCACAGGCCATATGCCTTCGACAGGGGTACGGATCAGATCCAACAGACGCTGCCCCGCAGGGTGCTCGGCCCATGCCTCAGTGTTAAGGACGAGAGCGGGCTCAATGCCCGCCCCCACCAGTTCATCCAGGAGCCGTGTACCCTCGACGACAAAACGGCCCTCGCGCTGGCGAATACGTCGCCGTGCGAGGGACCGTACATATTTCACCTTATCGTTCTGAACGCTGGTGATCATCCGGATCGTGCACCGGCCCGGTCTGATGACAACCGGCCCGATCTCAGCCGGTAGTGGAGCAAGATGCTCCTCTGGGATGTTTACTCTGAGCTAGCTCTTCGCCGCTTCCACCAACTGGGCAAAAGTGGCCTCGTCGTGAACAGCCAGATCTGCCAGAATCTTGCGATCTAGCTCGATTCCAGCTTCCTTCAGCCCGTGAACAAAACGGCTGTAGGACATACCATTGAGGCGAGAAGCCGCGTTGATGCGCGCGATCCACAGGCGTCGAAAGTCCCGCTTACGATTGCGGCGATCTCGATGGCCATACCACAACGACTTGAGCATCGCTTCGTTGCCGCGGCGCCACAGGCGATGCTTGCCGCCATATTGGCCCTTGGTCACCTTCAAAACTCTATTATGTCTTTTCCGGGTCCGGGGACCCCCCTTTACTCTAGGCACTGTTCTACTCCTATGACCTTTACTTCTTCTTCAGGTACGGCGCCAGCTTCTGAACCCGCTTCTTTGAAGCGGGTGCTGTGACCTCGTGCATCTCGTCGAACATGCGCTTCACCCGTTTCGGTTTCTTGCGACGCAGGTGGCTCTTGCCGATCTTGGTTCGCATCAGCTTGCCCGACCCGGTGTATTTGAAGCGCTTGGCAGCCGCCTTGTACGTCTTGATCTTGGGCATCTATCCTCCTCACAAAACGATTGCCCCATACCTGCTCAGGGGCAACCAATAATCCCTAACTGTCAATCGATCATTGAGCAGAGTGCTTGACTACAGTCAATCCATGTGAACAATCCCGCCCATCACTTGTGACTCGAATCGGGGGCCATCACCATCAACATGGTCCTGCCCTCGAAACTGGGCCGCTGCTCGACGGTAGCCACATCCTCCAGTTCTTTGACAAAATGATCGAACTGCTTCCTGGCAACGTCGAGGTTGTATATCTCGCGACCGCGGAAGCGCATACGAACCTTGACCTTGGCTCCAGACTCTAGAAAGGAGCGTGCCTGTCGGATCTTGAAATTGACATCATGCTCGTCCGTCTTGGGCCGCAAGCGGACCTCTTTGATCTCAACTTCCTTCCTGGACTTGCGCGCCTCTCGCTCGCGTTTGGCCCGATCGTACTGGTACTTGCCAAAATCCATGAGTTTGGCGACAGGTGGCGCCGCGTTCGGTGCCACTTCTACCAGATCCAGGGAACGCTCCTCTGCAAGGCGGAGCGCTTCATTCCGCGGCAGGATGCCGAGTTGCTTACCATCGGAATCGATGACGCGCAATTGGGGCGCCCGGATAGTACGGTTGACTCGTGTTGTGTTTCTGCTAATCTCTGTTCCTCCTCGGTGTGTCACGACAGGCTTGGGGGGTCCGATCTAGCGCCCCCAGTTGGCAATAATGCCTCCATCGTACCGGCGCATTATACCTCAAAAGACATACAGGGTCAAATGCAGGGTGAGACAAGTTCAGTCAAGAAGGCGAGACATCAAATTCGGCGATCTAAGAGCTCGCGAAGTAAGAGGGGCGGGATATCGGATCCCGCCCCTCTGAGCCATCTATAGATCGCGCTTCTCCGCAATGGCGGCCTGGGCCATAGCGATGAAATCGGACACCGGCTGCGCGCCCAGATCCTCGCCATCGCGCAGCCG
>JASFLR010000544.1:0-3314 GCA_050117995.1 Anaerolineae bacterium | reverse complement strand
TGGTCTACATCCTGACCAGCGCAGCGGTCAGCGCGGTGATCGCTTCGGACTTGTATAGCCTGTACGACTTGTACGAGCAGGTGCAATCGATGAGCCTGCTGTTCGGGATCGAGCTGGCGGATGTCGTGGAAGCATTTGGCAGCTTTATCGAGGTCGAGGTCACGCTTTTGCCAGGCCTGTATCTAACGGTAGCTGGCCTGGCACTGATCTTTATTGGGGGAGTCGCACGCCTGATCGTGGCGCTGCTGGCCCGAGACCACTAGGCAGACAGCCGACTGTGCCGCATTAGGATGGGATAGATCCGCTTCCATCACAGGTAAGAGGAGAACTTTCGCACATGGCAAGTCAACAGCTTCTCGGCATATTACAGATTCAGATCAGCGCGGGCGGCTGGGATGAGCTGCCGCTTCATTGGCCCTCGGTAACGCTGGGCAGGAGTAAGGCCAACCAGGTCATACTGCAGGATCCCAAGGTGTCGAGCCAGCATGCTGAGCTGAGCTTCGGGCATGATGGATGGATGATAGTGGATCGCAACTCCAGCAACGGCACGTTCCTGGAGGGGCAACGGCTTCCGCCGGGGACACCGGTACCCCTGCAGGCCGGGCAAAGGGTTACGATCGGCGAGTTCGCGCTGAGCGTGCGCCAGCTCCAAGCCAACGAGACGCCGCCGACGAGCCTGGGTGAACAGGTGAGCATCCAACCAAAGCCACAGCCAGGACTGGCGGTATTTGTCCAAGGTCAGGTGATGAAATTCCCCCTCCAGCAGGATCTGGTCACGCTTGGGCGCAGAGAAGGGAACGATATACGCATCCAGGACCCGCTGGTCTCTGGACGCCATGCCAGGCTGGAACGCCAGGGAAACACCTACCGCATCGTCGACATGGGAAGTACCAATGGTTTGAACTACGAGGGCCGTCGGGTTTCCGATCATGTGCTGGCCGATGGTGACACGTTGTATATCGGACAGCAGATCGCGCTGCAGTACAGGGCTTTCGTAGGCTTTGTGCCCGGCGTTATCCAGAAGAAACCGGAATCTCCGAAGACTGAATACCTGGACATGCAGGCACTGCCAAAGGAAGGGCGGCGCATCACCATCGGGCGCCACAGCAGCAATGTCCTGGTGCTGGATCATCCCCGGGTGTCGCGCTATCACGCCGTCATCGAGCAATATGGCGCCAGGTTCCGGCTGCGCGACCTGAACAGCGACAACGGCACATTTGTCAACGGCAAGCGAGTAGAAAAGGAAGTCTGGATCAAAGAGGGAGATGAGATACGCGTTGCCTCCTTCCGGCTGGTCTTCCAGGAAGATGGGATCACCCACTTTAACGAAGCAGGCCACATGCGGCTGGACGCCCTGCACATCGAAAAGTGGTACTCCAAGACGGTCAAGATCCTGGAAGACGTCACCATCTCGATCTATCCCAAAGAGTTCGTAGCCCTGGTAGGAGCCAGCGGTGCCGGCAAATCGACCTTGATGAATACCATGACCGGCTTTAACCCGGCCAATGGCCCCGAGTCCAGGGTGCTAGTCAATGGGAACAACCTGTACACGCACATGGACGAGTACCGGAGTGAGATGGGGTACGTGCCGCAGGAAGACATCATCCACCGGGAGCTGACCTGCTACACCGCGCTCGACTATGCGGCCCAGCTACGCATGCCGGCTGATACGACCAAGGAGGAACGGCACCAGCGCGTGATGGAGGTCATCGATGAGTTGGGCCTGACCGAGAGGAAGGATAACCCCATCACCGCCCTGAGCGGCGGACAGCGCAAGCGTGTGTCGATGGGCGTGGAGCTGCTTACAAAGCCCGGTCTGTTCTTCCTCGATGAGGCAACATCGGGACTGGACCCCGGCACAGAAACCGAGATGATGGAGCTGCTACGCGATCTTGCCGATGGAGGGCGGACAGTCATTCTGGTCACCCACGCGACCAAGAACGTCATGATGTGCGATCAAGTAGTGTTCCTGGCAAGAGGCGGCTATCTGGCCTACTTTGGACCACCGAACGAAGCGTTGGAGTACTTTGAGCAGTACCGGACGGAGGAAGAGCGACGATACCAGGAGCACGTAGAATTTGACGATATCTACGGGCTGATTCAGACGCGGGGAACTCCGGAGGAGTGGGGCCAGCGCTTTCGCGGGACCGCCCAGTACCAAGAGTATGTGGTCAAACGCATGCACCAGTTGCAGGAACAACAGAGAACGCCCATGCCCCAGCCGATCGCCAAGGTGACGCGCAAGCGGCAGGTATCAGCCCTACGGCAGTTCTGGATCCTGTCATTGCGCAATCTGCGGATCATGGCCCAAGACAAGGTCGGGCTGGCACTCATGCTAGCAGTGGCTCCGCTCATCGGACTGATGGACTTTATCTGGGGCAAGGACCTGTTCGATGTAGTGGATGGAAATGCAGCTCAGGTCATCACCATGCTCTTTATGATGGGGCTCATCGGTATACTTACGGGTGCGCTCAGCTCTGTACGAGAGATTGTGAAGGAGGTGGAGATCTACCGCCGGGAGCGCACAGTAACGCTAAAACTCATGCCCTATATCATGTCAAAGGTCTGGATAGGCCTAATCCTAGCAGCATATCAGGCGCTGGTGTTCGTACTTGCCAAGCGCTTCCTAGTGGACCCTGTGTTCCACGGCTCTTATGGCTATGGCGCAATGTACCTTACGGTATTTCTCTGTACGTTATCCGGCTATATGCTCGGACTGCTGATCTCTGCAGCGGCGCCAAACCAGAATATCGCGCTGTTCCTGGTCGTTATTGTGCTGGTGCCCCAGTTCCTGTTCGCGGGCGCGCTGCTGCCCCGCGATCTGATCCCCGGAGGCCAGTTCATCAGCGCCATCACGTCCACACGATGGGCCTTTGACGGACTGGTACGGATCTCGGGTATAGGCGAGGACGTTGTCAACGACCCGTGCTGGCAACTGCCCGATAGCCGGCGGAACGACCTGACACAGGATGACAAGGATGACCTGGGCTGCAAGTGCATGGGCACGCAAATGTTCGAGGAGTGCTACTTCCCGGGCATCCAGAGTCCCGACTTTTACGACGAGGAGACCAGACGGCAACTGGCAGAGGAAGAGCCGGAGAAACCGCCCACGCCCACACCCTACCCGACTCTGACTGCCTACCCGACGCTCACGCCATACCCGACGCTCACGCCGCCGCCGCAACCAAGCTCTCCACAGGATCAGCAAGCATACCAGGAACTGCTGAAAGAGCAGGGAGAGGATTACCAGGACCTTCGCCAGGCCCAGGGAGACGAGTACACGATCCTGCGCGAGAACCAGGGCGACGAGTACC
>JASFLR010000543.1:0-3326 GCA_050117995.1 Anaerolineae bacterium | reverse complement strand
GCCGGTGAATACGCTGGTCATGAGCGCCGGGAACTACCGGTTCCGCGATTATCTCAAGGTCGGCGGCCCCCTGTTGCTGCTCGCCCTGATCCTGAGTGTCCTGCTCCTGCCGATATTGTGGCCGCTCTAGCGCCACATTCGCGCTCCCTTTTTCCCTAAACAAGCAGAAACGCGCAGAAACCAGCCGGTAACATCAACGCGCCCCCCATCTTTGAATCTACAAGAGCCCCCGGTAGTACCCCGAAAACGGCGGGAGAGTGGGAGAGTACTGCCAGCCCCAGAGGTCTGCACTCCAGTGTCGCGTGTGCAGTCGACATAAAAAAGGCCCTGGCAGGTTAATGATACCCTGCCAGGGCCGCTGCCCGCGAAGCCACCCACAAGACTCTTAGGGCTTGAGCGTCTACCTCGGAAGCTGCCTAGCGCACTATCACCTCGACGCTAAAGACCGCCTCCGGCTCCACGTCCTCTTCCCACGGCCGGTGGTACACCAGCGTCAGCGTCGTCTCGCCGGCGGCCGAGGCAAAGTAGAAGGTCTCCGTGCCGCCCGAGCCCAGTACCTGCTCACCCTCGGTGGCGGCCGCCTCCTCGAACTCTGGATCGCCAATCTGCATCAGCACGTCCTCGTCCACCTCGGACACTTGCCAGCTGTACCCCGTGGTGGGGTTCGACTCCAGCGTCACCACCAGCGCCTGGCCCTCGCCCAACTCGACCACGCTCCCATCGTCCTCGGCAGTCAGAACTACGTCGTCATCCGGCATGGGGCTGGCCTCGCCGCCGCGATCCGCCTCCTCGCTGGCCGCATCGCTGTTGGCGGATGCGCAGCCAGCTGCGAGCACCAATACTGCCAACAACGCGCCAACCAACCCTATCCTCATCCATTCCTTTGCACTCATTTCCCCCTCCTGGTTGCGTCTTCCATATTTTCAACTTCCGTATCTGCAACCTCATATCGTAGACGCAGGTGTGCCGGAAAAAGTTCCGTGTTTCACAAAGGGTTTGTAGTCGTTTGGCGGCAGCCTCTCGCGAGCGAGAGGCGCGATCCCCAACTGACCAAGTGGAGACTGCTTCGGCGCCCAAAGGCAGGGCGCCTCGCAGTGACAGGATCTGTGTGATTAGTAGCGAGCGCCTTCTGCGAGCGAAGCAATCTCTCCCTCGGCTTGTCAGTCGGTTTCTTCTCGATACTTGGGGATTGCTTCGTCGGCCTGCGGCCTCCTCGCAATGACAGATCCGGATATCAACTCAGATGGAGTGGCGGGACCCGCCATGGGTGAACTCGCAAAGACAGATCCAAATGTCAATCCAGACAGAGTGGCAGCCCGACGTGGCACGTGGCACATGACGCCATAGCGGCATTTGACCCGGCACACGCTGTCTGGTATACTCTCGGGCAGCGCAATCGGAGGAGCCCGGCTCAGCGTGGACCGTCAGGGGAACTGAAAAGCGAGAGGCAGCACATGGCAGAGGGGCAGTTACGTTTCGACGAAATGGCCGCGCGGGCGCTGGCCGAATATGACCTGGGCGAGCACACCCGCACCTTTATTCAGCACAGCGACAATGTCACCTTCAAGGTAGAGCGTCCCGGCGGCGATGCCTACCTGCTGCGCATCCACTTGCCGGTGAGCAGTGCCATGGGCGCCCACGGCGCGGATCCTGCCATGGTGCGCTCCGAGCTGCAGTGGTTGGATGCGCTGAGCCGGGACACGGACCTCGTGGTGCCGGAGCCGGTCAGGAACCGGGCGGGGGCGTTGGTGACCGGGGTGGCGATTGGGGACGGCTCTGCGCCCGTCAACTGCACGCTTATGCGCTGGGTGGAAGGGCAGCCTTATCATCGCGACCTGGAGTCGGCGCGGACAGCCCGCTCTATCGGCCAGACCATCGCCACGCTGCACAACCACGCCAGCCAGTGGACGGTCCCGGAGGGGTTCACCCGTCCCAGGCGCGACATCGCCTACTTTGAGAGCGCGCTGGCCACGGTCAAGATGGCGCTGGACGACGGGCGGATCAGCCAGGCGGACTGGGCGCAACTGGAACACGCGACCGACCTGGTGGTCGAGATGTTGGGTGCGATGGAGGAGGACCCGCAGACCCACGGCATCATGCACGCCGACACGCACAAGGGCAACATGCTACTAGACGGGGACCAGATCCGCCTCATCGACTTTTCCTTCTGCGCCTTTGGCAACTATATGTTCGACGTGGGCATCTGCATGGGCGATATGAAGCCGCGGCTGTACGGTGCCTTCCTGGACAGCTATGCCCGCCACCGGCCATTTCCCGACGACTATGAGCAGATCGTCGAGGGGCTGTGGGTCGGGAGCATGGTTGGCACCTTTTCCTACTGGGTTGCCAATCCCAACGCACAGGAACTCCTGGCGCGAAAGGTGCCCGAGATCGTGGAACGCTTTGTCTCCAAGTACAACCGCGGCGAGCGTTTCAGGTTTCGCTAGGCGCGAGCTTTGGCTACGATATGGATGGGAGGCACGAGGCGAACCGCAGGTACTGGGACGGCCTGACCGGCGAATGGGAGCAGCTACGGGATCAGGATGAGCGCTGGCGGAGGTGTGCCCAGGAGCCCAGCCTGGCTTTTGACGGTGCCGCGCTGGAGATGATCGAAGAGTACGCCGGGGACCTCGACGGGAAGCAGGTATGTGTCATCGGCAGCGGCGACAATCTGGCGGCCTTTGCGCTAGCGGGGATGGGGGCTGCGGTGACCTCTAGCGACATCTCGGAGGGGCAGTTGGGGGTGGCGGAGAAGCGGGCCAGCGAGTTGGGCCTGGATCTCAACTTTGTGCGCTGCGACGCGGCCGACCTCGCCCCGCTGGCCGGTGACCGGTTCGATCTGGTGTGCTCGACCAACGGGTTCTTTGTGTGGATCGCGAACTTGGAGGGCGTTTTCTCGGCAGTATACCGGGTGCTCAAGCCAGGCGGGCACTATGTCTTCTACGATGTGCACCCGTTTCTGAGGCCGTGGGTGGATCAGCGTGTGCCTATCGAGATGGAGAAGCCGTACTTTGAGACGGGACCCTTTGTGGAAATGGAGCCGGGGGGTAGCGTCTACGAGTTCCACTGGACGATGGGCGACCTTCTGAATGGCTTGATGCACGCCGGGCTGGTGCTGCGGGCTCTGGCGGAGAGCCCGGCTGGGGACTCGCGCTTCTGGCAGGATCACGCCTATCTGCCCGGCACTGACGCCAGCCTGCTCGACTGGCGCAGCAACCCACGGGCCGGGCTGCCGGTGTGGCTGACGGTTGTAGCGCAGAAACCCGATGCCAGCAGGGTCAGTGGCAGGGTCTAGAGGACGGACTGTTGTCCGTCGGGAGCGCGGT
>JASFLR010000542.1:0-3332 GCA_050117995.1 Anaerolineae bacterium | reverse complement strand
TCTTTTCCACCACAGGAGATCACCTCCCACGTAAACCCAGACGCGGTGATTTCGATCGTCATGGTTATCGACATCAGCGGCAGCATGGAAGGAAGACCGATAGAGGAGGCGATACGTGCCGCGAATGCGCTGTTGGACCAGCTCTCGCCGCAAGATCGCGCCGCCATCATCGCTTTTGCCGATGAGGTCAAGGATCTGGATCCTGACCAGCTCGAAGAGGGCAAGGAACTGGGATTCACCACAGACAAGAATGCCATTAGAAATGTGGTGAACTTTCTCGCCGACAAGATAGGGTGGGACACCCCCCTCTACGATGCCATCTACAAGGGAGTCAAGATGGCCGAGTCCGAACCTGTGGGCAAGCGGGCCGTCGTGGTCATGACCGACGGGCGCGACGAAAGGGACAACGCCAACGGCGTACCGATCAAAGATGCGGGAAGCCTCTCAACGCCAGATGACCCCATCAATGAGGCTAACCGGCACAACATCCCGATCTTTTCGATTGGACTTGCCGGTCTGGGTGGAAAGATCGACACGCAATACCTGACACGGTTGGCCGAGCGGACAGGCGGAATCTACCAGGAGGCGCCCGAGCCAGAGGAGCTCACCCCCCTCTTTGAGGAAGTCGCCAACCAACTCAAGACGCAGTACCTGCTGCACTACGAGTCGCAGCTGGAGATGGACGATCAGTATCATAGCCTGATGGTCAGAGTGAATCTGCCCCAAGGCCAGGACTTTGACGAGACCAAGTTCCAGCTCATGCCCGCGGAGTCAACCGATCCCGAACCAGAGGAGGAGGTTGCGATCATCTCCGAGGAAGCCACCGACGAGCCGGTCGTAGTGGCTGCGGAGCCAACCCAGGAACCCAAGTCTGAGGGGTTCCAGGGAGTCATTGATTCGGTCAAGGACACGATAGAGGAGCGCCCGGGCCTGGCCATTGTGGTCGGCGTGGGTGTGCTCTTGCTGCTCGTGTTGCTGATATCGCTGGTGGTCGTCCTTCTGCGCGGGCGCACATCCCAGGAAGAGGAAGCGGCCCCGGTTCAGTTCGACGAACCGTACATACCGCCCACCCCGGCATGGTCGCCAGAGCCCACCGATGCGGAGATCCCCACTGCTAGCGCTGCGCCACAAGACAAGACCGAGGTAGCACCTGCCGGATGGGCCGCACCGGAACCAGCCGCCGGGGCAGGTGCGCCGGACTTTGCACCGCCACCGTCTGGAATTCCGGCAGCAGGCAGCACACGCGTGATCGAGCGAGCCCCCCAATCGCTGGCAATGCTAGTGAATAAAGCGCACCCCGATCAGCGACATGATCTCTCGGGTACGACGAACATCGGCAGGTCGGGCGACAACCAGGTTGCGATCAAAGATCCCACTGTATCCCGTCATCACGCCTGGATCAAGGCAGAGGGCAAGGACTTTTCTGTCTTTGACATCGGCAGCGCCAACGGCACCTTTGTGAACGACGAGCGCGTTGAGGAGCCCCGGCTGCTGGAGAGCGGCGATATCGTCCGCTTTGGTGATGCCGAGTTTGTCTTCACCAAGGTCTTTTAGGCACCCTCTCACCCGACTCAATCCTTGCGAGGGATGTCAGGGCGGAAGAGCATGATGAGACTCGTGGTCGAACAGGGGAGACTGGCAGGCCATGGATTCGCCTTGGAGCGCCCGGCGATCATCATCGGGCGGGGGCATGACTGTGACATTATCCTGGACGAGCACCACGTCTCACGAAAGCATGCGCGCCTGCAGAATACGCCCAAAGGCTGGAGGCTGACGGACTTGGGCAGCACCAACGGCACATGGGTGAATGGCCAGCGGCTGCCAGTGGGCCAGCCGCGCGCCCTGCAGCCGGGTGACCGGATCGCCCTGGGCACAGCCGTCCTGGTACTGCAAGGGGCGAGGCGAGACGAAACCGTGCCACAGGGTAGCGCGCAGAAAGGTAAGCCTCACCCTGCTCTGTTGATCGCGGGCGCGCTGCTGGTCGGCGCCGTGCTGGTAGGCATCGTGGTTGTGCTCGTGCTGGCATTGCAGGACAAGGGAGAACCGCCGACAGACGACCCGGGTGTTCTCGATCAAGTCGATGACACGCTCCCAATCCCAACGCTGATCGAAGGGATAGCGACTTCGCTGCCGGTACCAACGCAGCTAGAGGGGCTGGAGACGGTCTTGCCGGGACCCACCGAGATGGAGGACATGAAGACGGCATTACCGGTTCCGACACAGTTTGAGGAGCTGGTGACGGCCCTGCCCATCGAGATGCCGGAGCTGCCCAAGTGGCCAGCGGCGACGCCTGAACCTGCTGAAGCATCGCTTTCGGGCTTGCCCAGCGTCTATTGCACCGTCCGAGGAGCGGGACCATGAAGCTTCTTCTGACGCTGCAGCAAGGGCCAGGGGCAGGAGGTGCATATCCCCTGGACGCGCGCAAGCGGTCGCTGTACTCGATGGGGCGTTCAGAGGGATGCGACATCGTGGTCCGCGACCGCCGGGCTTCGCGGCACCACTGCGACATACGCTGGAATGGACGTCAGTGGGAAGTTGCCGACCGGGGCAGCATTAACGGGACCCTGGTGAATGGCGTGGCAGTTCGGCAGCCGATTGCACTCAGGTCAGGCGACTCTATCACTGTCGGGGAGACGACGGCAGTGCTGAGCGCAAGTGGTGTGCAACCAGCACAACAGATGCCATCCCAGCCAAACACCTGGGACTCCCGCCCGGCTGTGCCCGCACAGAGGGGGCCGCTACAGCCGGTTCCGATCGTTGCTGGGCCTGGTGAGGGCTGGGGACCGGCAGGCGAGCCTGCAGTCAAGGCACGGACAGGGACCGGTGTCCAGGTGGCATTCTGGTTTGTGCAGGGACTGGTTGCCACATCAGTCGTCTGCCTTGCTGCAGGCGCTTTGCTGCCTTGGTTCCGCGTTACAGGATCCCTATCCGGCGAGCTGGAGTCGCTCATACGAGGTATCTCTGATGTCGTTTCGTCGTTTATCGGCGATGATCTGCTATCTGTCACACAGGACGTCGGCGCGCTGTCAGGATATGGCAAGCTAACGCTGGGACTGGCGGTACTTGGAGCTATCATGCTGATCGCCGACGCTTTTTTGCGACGAAGCTGGATCGTAGCTGCTCTGGTCTACATCCTGCCCAGCGCAGCGGTCAGCGCGGTGATCGCTTCGGACTTGTATAGCCTGTACGACTTGTACGAGCAGGTGCAGTCGATGAGCCTGCTGTTCGGGATCGAGCTGGCGGATGTTGTGGAAGCATTTGGCAGCTTCATCGAGGTCGAGGTCACGCTTTTACCAGGTTTGTATCTAACGGTAGCTGGCCTGGCGCTGATC
>JASFLR010000541.1:0-3361 GCA_050117995.1 Anaerolineae bacterium | reverse complement strand
ATGGCTTTCACCCAACGCCTCTTCGAGGACACGCTCGTTGAACTGGAGAAAGCTCAATTCGCGGTTGATATACAGGCCGGGATCGTTCAGGTCAACCGGATCGCCATCTTTTTCTTTCTGCTTTGCCACAAAGGCCTCCCACAACCGTAATCTATCTCCTATCGGACGCTGGGGCGCTCCACACAGAACGCCGCGAACCGCGAAAGAGCCTGCATAAAGCTCAAACCCGCTTGTCGTCTACTGGATTTGTCCCCCAGATGGCTGGGACCCACTTCTGATCCTGTATGGGTGGCCGCTGGTACCCCGTGTCCTCCTGGCGAGGAGGCATTTCTACGGGATCCGGCGTCAGATCCTCATACTCGATCATGCTCAGCAGGTGACTGATGCAATTCAAGCGCGCGTGCCTCTTGATATCCGCGTTTACCACGTGCCAGCGAGCCTCTCCGATATCCGTATACATGAACATCGCATCCTTGGCCCTCGAGTACTCCACCCAGCGCGACCGAGCCTCCAGATCCATTGGGCTCAGTTTCCAGCGCCGTTTCGGATCGTGGTTTCGCTTCTGGAACCGGCGCTCCTGCTCTTCGTCGCCCACAGAGAACCAGTACTTGATCAGCTTGATCTTCGAGCGCACCAGCATGCGTTCGAACTCGGGCACTGAGCGCAGGAACTCTCGATACTCCTAATCGGTGCAGAACTCCATCACCCGCTCCACCAAAGCCCGGTTGTACCAGCTTCGATCGAACAGAACCATCTGGCCGCCAGCCGGCAGGTGGGCGACGTCGCGTTGGAAGTACCACTCTGTCGTCTCCTTCTCCGTAGCCGTCGGCAGGGCCACCACCCGAACAATACGGGGGTTCAGGCGCAGCATGATGCGCTTGATTACACCACCCTTGCCCGCCGCATCGCGCCCTTCAAAGACCACCACGACCTTCAGCTTCTGATCGCGAATCCAGTACTGTAGCTTGACCAGTTCCTCCTGACGCCTCGCCAGCTCCTTCTCGTATATCTTGCGCTTTAGCTTTCCCTTCTTGTTGTAGACCGTCTTCTTTTTCTCGGCCCGAGAGGAATCTTTCCCTCCTGCGCCCGGGACCTCATCGACCTCTTCTTCCAACTTTTCCGGGCCGACCTCATCCTGCTGGGAGTCTGCCACAAGCTCTCCCATTTCTATAACTGCTCAACGACTACTCGTCCGGATCGATCGCGCATCTCATCCACCGCCAATTCCGATATCCGCACCAATAGCCCGCTCAGGGATACACCTTGGCGGGCTGCAAGGTTGCGTTCACCGCAGCCAAAGCACTTCCCGGCTCTTGCCTTGGGCCCGACAGAAGCTCAGAGGCGCTGTTCAGTGGGACATCCCTATTGTACCATAACTGGGCAGAAGCGCAAGCGACCACGATTTGACAAGGCTATTGACAAACCAACCCACCTATGCTATAATTGCACACGTGTGCAAAACTTGACAGATCTTCATGCGGCAGCGTCGCCACCGTCCGTTCGCCGCTGCCCGGGGCCAGAGTTGGCCCCACAAGGAGGGGAGACCGTGAAGGCAAGACTGGGAGTGGGCATCATCGGGCTGGGCCGCATGGGCCACATCTATGCCAGCCATCTGGCAGCCCTCGCCGGCGTACAGATCGTTTCAGTATCCGACGTCGTGCCCGACCGTGCCGAGGCCATTGCCAACAACTTTGGCGCTGGCTCGTGGACGGTCGACTACCAGGACATCCTGGCGGACAATAAAATCCAGGCCGTCTTTGTTACCTCCCCTACCAGTACCCATCGCCAGGTGGTGATAGCGGCTGCCGAGGCCGGCAAGGCCATCTTCTGCGAAAAGCCTATGGCCCTGACCCTGGAGGACACCGACGACATGATCGCTGCCATCGAGCGCCATGGCGTGATCTTCCAGGCGGGTTTTATGCGTCGCTTCGATCGGGGCTATGCCGCTGCCAGGCAAAAGATCGAGGCCGGAGTCATCGGCCAGCCCGTCACCTTCAAGTCGATCGGTCGCGATCCCTTCTGTCCCGACCTCGAATACGCCCGGCCCACGGTCAGCGGCGGGCTCATCCTCGACATGGCCATCCACGACTTTGACCTTGGTCGCTGGCTGATGGACGCCGAGGTCCAGCGGGTATACACCGAAGGCGGCACCCTGGCCTTTCCCCAGCTGAACACCGTGGGCGACATCGACAACGCCATCGTCAACATGCGCTTTGAGAACGGCAACCTGGGCAACGTCGAGGTAAGCCGCAACGCCATCTATGGCTATGACATCCGCACCGAAATCCTCGGCACCGAGGGCGGTATCAACATCGGCTACTACCAGCACACACCCCTGTTGGTTATGACCGGCGACGGCATCCAGCATGACATGGTGCCCTACATCGTCGAGCGCTTTGGCGACGCCTACGGGGCCCAGACCCTCGACTTTACCGAGCGGGTGATCAACGACCAGGAGCCGGCCGTCACCGCAGCCGATGCCCGCGCCGCTCTGGCCATTGGCCTGGCTGCAACCCGCTCCTACCACGAGGAGCGCCCCGTCGAGCTGAGCGAGATATCGTGAAGCTGGCCTTTATCGATTTCGTCTTTGAGCAGCGGGAGGCCATCCAGCTCGAGGGCTTTGAGATTCAGGTCCATCCGCCCCTTGCGAGCGCCGGCGAGCTGATCGCCGCGGCCCACAACGCTGACGTGCTCCTGATGCGCGACCAATTCGGCCAGGTGACCGCCGGGGTGCTGGACGCCTGCCCCCGGCTCAAGTTGATCGTCACTCGCTCTGCCGGATACGACCACATCGACCTGGAGGCTGCCCGGGCGCGGGGCGTTGTCGTCTGCAACGTCCCTGATTACGGGGCGCACATGATCGCCGAGCACGCCTTTGGCCTGATGCTGGCCGTCGCCCGCAACATCTGCCGTGGGTACAACCGCTACCGCAAGCTCCATCGCTTTGACGATACCGGCCTGGGCGGCGTCGAGCTGTACGGCAAGACGCTGGGCGTGATCGGCACCGGGCGCATCGGCCGCCACAGCATCCGCATCGGCACCGGCTTTGGCATGCGCGTCCTCGCCTTCGATGTCCTGCCCGACCAGGTCCTGGCTGCCGAGCTGGGATTCCAGTACCGTTCCCTGGACGAGGTCCTGGCCAATTCCGATTTCGTCACGCTGCACGTGCCGCTGATAGAGGGCACCCGGCACCTGATCGGCTCCGGGGCCCTGGCTGCCACCAAGCCCGGCGCCATTCTCGTCAACACCTCCCGCGGCGGGGTGCTCGACACGCAGGCACTCAAACGCGCGCTCGCCTCGGGCCGCCTGCGGGGCGCGGGATTGGACGTCCTGGAGGATGAGCGCGCAACCTACCACGACT
>JASFLR010000540.1:0-3362 GCA_050117995.1 Anaerolineae bacterium | reverse complement strand
TTGAAGCCTCGTCCCGTCTGGAGCGTTTCCACAAGCTGTAGGCCACCGCGCCCAGGGCGAGTGCCACGATCATGCCAATGACAGCCCACGCGTCGCCCAGCCCCAGTAGTTCGACATAATTGTCGATGCCAAGACAGTCGGTCTGCTCCAGCGCCTCTTCTGAGCCCATCCCGAGGGAGGCTAACCAATAGGGCAGGCACTGCGAGCCCCTGGGTTTCACATTCCACTTGTGCAGGCTCACATACAGCGCGTGGGCTACTGGCCACAGGCCGAATACAAAGATGATGATAATGGCGGGGAGTAGGAACAGATAGGCGGTCAGGGTTTCCCTTCGGGCCCTGCCTTTACGACCCGCAAAGGGGCCGCGGGGAGCATCTAGAAGGTTCTGCATGGGGTGCGCTTTACCTCCAATCGTGCTGCGCCCACCGGACGCGCTTCTGCATCCAGCCTGAAGGGCAACCGCCATCAGTCTGGATTCCTGGGACTCTCTTCCGAGATTGCGGCATCGTGCAGTCCGTTCCTCTATTCAGCACTTCATTGGACCGGCACTAGCAGTCAACTAGTCGGTGCGTTGTTTTTGTATCCGGCGGTATTATAGCAGAAAATCCCCGGATGGTCAAGCATGCAGCAATCGAAACCGTACGTCGTATGGCTGCTGCAAAGTCGGAACTCACCGCGGTGCTCCCGCTGGACAACAGTCCGGCGGAGGCCGGAAACTGGCGCGAACCGGCAGAATGGTCGCGTTCTCGCCCTGCCGCGGATGTCTCGAGTACCCTTGGGCATGATCCGAGGCAAGTGCGATGTACGAGCCTGCCTCTGCTCGGCTGTCAAAAGCCAGTTCAACTGCCCCGAATCGAAACCACCGAAGCGACTCAATCAGGGCACGATCTTCCTGCAAGGAACCAGCATACTTTGTCCCTCTCAACCTTTCGTGATACAATTGGCGGCTATGGAAACCGGAACGGAGAAATTGCCCGTAGCAGCAATTGTTCTGGCGGCAGGCGGGTCTACGCGGATGGGACAACCGAAACAACTCCTGCCGATCGACGACCAGCCCATGGTGCGCCATCTGACCGAGATCGTCGCTGACTCAGGCCTGGAGCAGGTCATTGTGGTGACTGGTGCAAATGCCCGGGCGGTGGAGGCGGCACTAATCGGTCTTCCCGTGGACCTTGCGCGCAGCGAGTCTTGGTCTGAGGGCATGAGTTGTTCCATGCGCAGCGGGCTCCGGGCCTTGCGTTCCGAAGTCCAGGCTGTCCTGATCGTTCTGGGCGACCAGCCGGGCCTGACGGCCGCACTGCTTCAGTCGCTGGTGGCCCGCTACCAGGCCACGCGGGCTCCCATTGTTGCGCCTGTCTACCGCGGGCGGCGCGGCAACCCTGTGCTCTTTGACCGGGCGCTCTTTCCGGAACTGTTGGCTGTGCAAGGCGACCGGGGAGGACGTGCCCTCATTGACCGCTACCAGGACCGGATGGAGCAAGTAGAAGTGGATGATCCGGCCGTGGTCATGGATATCGATAGCCCGCGGGATTATCATGGGCTTCTGGGAGCTGTAGGATGACGGCAACTCGTTGGAATCGCCGTACTGCTGCTTTGGTTGCGGCGACATTGGCCTCGTTGCTTACTGCCTTCACGGGTTCATCCATCAATATCGCCCTGCCCCAAGTTGGACAGGACTTTTCGATGGACGCGATCTTGCTAAGTTGGATCCCTACCTCCTTTCTCCTTGCTGCTGCCATGTTCCTCGTCCCTATTGGTCGCCTTGCCGACATCCACGGCAGGAAGAAGGTCTTTACCACCGGCACAGCGGTATTTACCCTCGCCTCCTTGGTGGCTGGCCTTGCACCCTCGGCCATTGCGCTGATCGCTGCCAGGGCGCTGCAGGGGATTGGCTCGGCCATGATTTCCGGAACGGGTATTGCTATCCTCACCTCGGTGTTTCCTGCCAATGAAAGGGGCCGGGTCCTGGGCATCAACGTGGCAGCCGTGTATCTCGGTCTATCTATTGGCCCTCCCCTCGGCGGGATACTGACCCAGCAGTTGGGCTGGCGGGCCATCTTTTTCGTCACCATACCCCTCGGCCTGGTGATCATTGGCTTTGTGCTGTGGTTGCTCGATGGGGAATGGGCCGAGGCAAAGGGGGAGTCCTTCGATCTGGCTGGCTCTGGTATCTACGCCGTGGCCCTCGTTGCCCTGATGTATGGGTTCTCCCAGTTGCCAGATCTGCTCGGTGTTGCCTTGCTCGTACTTGGCCTCGCAGGATTCGCAGTGTTTGCCGCATGGGAGCTCAGAACCAACAGCCCTGTGCTCAATCTGGCGCTCTTTGTGGGCAACAGGCCTTTCACCTTTTCCAACCTTGCTGCCCTGATCCACTATAGCGCCGTCTATGCCGTGACCTTCCTGCTGAGCCTCTACCTCCAGTACATCAAGGCCCTCACCCCTCAACAGGCCGGCCTCGTCCTGATCTTCCAGCCCGTTGTGCAGTTTATCTTCTCGCCCGCAGCCGGCAGGCTGTCTGATCGTGTCGAGCCCCGGATCCTGGCTTCAATCGGCATGATTCTGACCTCCACAGGGTTGCTGCTCTTGGTATTTATCGGCCAGGACACACCCCTGTGGACCATCATCGGCATCTTGATCCTACTTGGGTTTGGCTATGCCATCTTCTCCTCGCCCAACATGAACGCCATCATGGGAGCGGTGGATCGACGATCCTACGGTGTGGCTTCAGGCATGCTCGCCACCATGCGTCTGATCGGCCAGATGCTGAGCATGGGAATCGCCACTCTGCTCTTTGCCCTCTTTTTGGGCCGTGCGGAGATCACGCCAGATCTGTATCCGCAGTTTCTGACAAGCGCCAAGGCGGCATTTGCCGTATTCACTGTTCTGTGCGTGCTGGGCGTGTTTGCCTCGCTTGCCCGGGGCGATATTCGTAACAACGAGCAACGGAAGGCCGCGTAGCCGACCGGAGATGGCGCCGCGGGCTCACTCTCCAAGTCGCGTGGGTCAGCGCGGTGCAGGGGAATAGGAGTAAGATGAATCGAGACAACATGCTTGGCGGTCTCCGCAACCTGATCATCGACATGGACGGTGTGCTTTACCGCGGCGGCGAGGCCATTGCCGGCGCAGACCGCCTGATCGACTTTCTGAGGCAGCGCGATATCGGTTTCAGGCTTGCCACGAACAACGCCACGCGGACGCCGCAGCAGTTCGTGGACAAACTTGCTGGCATGGGCGTGCAGGTTCAGCCCCACGAAGTGATTACATCGGCATTGGCAACAGCCCGCTACTTGACTGGTATTGCGCCCGCCGGCGCGAAGGTATTCGTGGTGGGTATGGATGGTCTGCAGATAGCACTCCGCGGG
>JASFLR010000539.1:0-3363 GCA_050117995.1 Anaerolineae bacterium | reverse complement strand
ACCGCAACGATCCCCGGGCCAGGCCGCTGGTGACCAGGGAACTGCTCACGTTCGAGAACATCCTTTCCAGTGGGGTCGTCGCACCCCCTCAGGAATTCCTGGCTGCCATCTTGCCCTTTACTATCGATGCCCTAGTGCCGTACGAACCCCGCCTCCTGGCCGACTGGCCGGCTGTCCTCTATTCCCTCGATGTAGAAACAGCCGTGGAAAGCGTTCGGGCATTGATGCTTCGCGCTGCTCAACGAGCGGCCGAGCCCCGCTTGCGTATCGAAGATAATGAGGACGAAAACGGGCAGCGCAGCTACCGGGTAACCAGTGCCACCTACCAACTCGTGCTGCTACCTGCCTGGGCCGCCCTCCTGGAGACTCGAGGCAAGCTGAGGATAGCGCTCGTGAATGGGCAGACCGGCAAGGTCGCCCTCAGCCGTCCACTCCCACCACCATCCCCCCGGCAGCGTCAACTGTAGGGCGCAGCATGCTGCGCCCCTGACCAACACATGCCACACGGCCAATCTACACCGCAGGGGCAGGCCCCCGTGCCTGCCCACCGGGCCATCTCCTCCACAACCCCCAAGCCTCTATCATGGACAAAGGTCTCCCGACTGGACCCCACTACCTTCACCAGAGCCAACCCACGACCCCGGCCCTAGAATACCATTGAAATACACTGCAAAGCCCATCACATAAACTGGCCTTGAAGCCCCAAAGACCAAGATTCTGTGAATTTGTCGATAAGGGAGAACATTCGTGCTATAATAGTGGGGAGGAAACAGCGTTCGCAGCGGCTCTGGCAATCCACTGCATGTCTGTTACGCTGCAACAGGCGCAGGCTATGGGTTACCAACACTTTGGAGGAGAACAGACCGTGACGCCATCTCCACTCTGGGCACATGCCACTAACCACTGATCACCATGATCCCACCTTTGTTCCTCAGAAAAATCCACCATCGGGATCGGGATACAAATGCCTGACACCTACCAGCGACCAGAGCAAAACAAGGCCGGTCCACTTGCCGGGCACACTTCCTCGTGCTATAATCGCCACGTGAACCGGCACATTCGTCTTTGGGCTGAAAAACTGCTTTCCACACCCGCGCCATGGTGGGTCGTGCTGTTGACCCTGCCTGCTCTCTTTCCCTTGGCCCGTCCTGGCTTCTTCGAGTCGCACGATGGCCTCTTTCACCTCTATCGCCTGCAGGCCCTCGACCGCGCCGTGCGTGCCGGCGTCCTCTACCCCCGCTGGTTCCCCGAATTCGCCTTTGGCTATGGTCATCCGGTGCTCAATTTCTATGGACCACTCAGCTACTACTGGGGACTGCCCTTCACCCTGCTCGGCGCCAATCCCATCTTGGCCCTCAAGCTGGTCTTTGCCACCGGCCTGATCGCTTCGGCCCTCGGCATGTACGCCTTTGCGCGACTGCACATGCGGCGCGGCGCGGCCCTGGTCGCCGCCGTCGTCTATGCCTACCTGCCCTATCACCTGGTCGATCTCTACGTGCGTGGCGCCCTGGCCGAGTTCCTGGCTTTTGTCTGGTTCCCGTTGGTCCTCTGGGCCTTTCACCGCCTGGTCACCAGCCCTCAGCCGAGCCGCCTGATCCGCGCCGCTCTTGCGTCCCTGCTCCTTGCCGCCCTGGTCGCCACCCACAGCCTCTCCGCCCTCATCTTTGCCCCCGTACTGGGCATCTATCTGATTATCCTGCTCAAAGACCAGCCCAGCCGCGGGGCACTCGGCAGCATCGCGCTCGCCCTGGCCTTTGCCGCGGCAATTTCCGCCTTCTACTGGCTGCCCGTGCTCGCCGAGTCCGGCTACGTGGGATTGGGAGAAGGTGCGTCGCGGGGCTACGAGGATCACCTGGTGGGAATGTCGGGGCTTTTTTCCCTGGGCGTCGGCTATCCCTACCCGGTCGACTCGGGCACGGTGCCCACCTTTCCCCTGGGGCTTGGCCAGCTAGCGATCCTGGTCGCTGCCCCCCTCGTTATCTTTGGGCTCCGCTGGCGGCGATGGGTCGACCTCTTTTTCCTGGCTGTCGCCCTCTTCTCCGGCTTTATGCTGACGCTTGCCTCGCAGCCCGTCTGGCGGCTCTTTGAGTCAGGGCTGGCCTTTCTCCAGTACCCCTGGCGCTTCCAGGCCCTTACCGCACTGGCGACCGCCTTCCTCGCCGGGACACTCTACCAGGTCGCGCGCCGCCACCTTTCCACTCGACATTGCAGGCTATTGGCAGCCATCTTCCTGCTGGCCATCGGCGCCTGGGCGCTTTGGCGCCTGCCCTACAAACCGACATCCCCCGATACCTCCGTCGAGGCCATGTGGACAGGCGATCGCGAGGTCGGGCAGGTCGGCGCCACCTGGACCGGCGAATACCTGCCTATCTGGGTGACCGAGCAGCGCTGGGCCCTCTCCCTTCCGCTGTCCGATCCCGACCCTGCCGGGTGGGCGCTGTCACCGGGTCAAGTACGCCTAACGGGCGCCGGCTACACCCGCTATGACCTGACGGTGGAGGCGCCCGAGGGCACCACGGTGATCCTACACCAGTTCCACTACCCCGGCTGGCAGGCCCGCTGGCAGGACGACACCGTGCCCTCCCAACCCGAAGGCGCGCTGGCCCTTGCCACCTTTGAGCTAGAGCCGGGCACCGGCACCCTCACCGCCCGCCTTGCCCACGCACCGGCCCAGTTCTGGGGGACCTTGATCTCCCTGGTCGCCGCCTTGCTCATCAGCCTTAGCATCCTGCTCAGCGCCGGCCGCCGGGTACCACAGCGCAGAGGTAAACCGGCAATAGTCGTCCTTGCTACGTGCTACCTGGCCCTTGCCATTGCCCTTTTGGTCAGCCTCGCGCTTCCCAACGGCACCGTGCATGCCACGGATCAAGTGAACGCCAACCTGGAGGGCAGTGTCGAGCTGCTGGCCTACACTGCCGAAGGCGGTGCCTACCACCCCGGTGACACCGTCTCGGTGACCCTCTACTGGCGGGCGCTGCGTACCCTTGCCCAGGACTACAAGGCCTTTGTGCACCTGACCGACGCCGAGGTGACCCGGCAGCCCGCGCAACACGACGGCAATCCTGGCGGCGGCTTTACGCCTACCACCCGCTGGCTGCCCGGCGAGATAGTGCCAGACACCCACCATTTGGGCTTGCCCGCTGATCTGGAACCAGGCCGCTACCGGCTCTGGGCAGGCATGTACGAGCACGAAACCGTTCGCAATCTGACCATCCTCTCCTCTGACACGCCAGCAGCCGATGGGCGCGTCATGCTGGGCGAGATAGAGGTATCCTCACCATGAAACAGAAGCGAGACCGCTCCTGCCTGCTCCTCGCGGCCGTGCTGCTCATCTATGTGCTGCTGGCCACCTGGTACAGCCTC
>JASFLR010000538.1:0-3378 GCA_050117995.1 Anaerolineae bacterium | reverse complement strand
GCTGGGCCGGCGGATGACCCTGGTCTCGGCCCCGGCAGGGTTCGGCAAGACGACGCTGCTGAGTGACTGGCTCCGGCAGGTGGACAGGCCGGTCGCCTGGCTCTCCCTAGACGACGGCGACAACGACCCAGCACGCTTTATGGCCTATCTTGTTGCCGCTCTGCAAACGGTCGAAGCAGATATCGGCGCAGGTGTGATTGCTGCTCTCCGCTCTCCCCAAGCACCGTCGATGGAAGCGGGGCTGGTAGCGTTGATCAACGAAATCACGACCATCTCGGAGCCCTTTGCTCTCGTGCTCGACGATTACCACGTCATCACATCCCAGGCAATCCGGGAGGGACTCGCCTTCCTGCTCGATCACATGCCGCCGCAGATGCACCTCTGCATTGTTGGGCGGGCCGATCCCTCGCTACCCATGGCCCGCCTGCGGGCGCGGGGACAGATGACAGAACTGCGCGTGACCGACCTGCGCTTCACCGCCGATGAAGCTGTCGCTTTCCTCAATGGGTGTGCCGGGCTGGATCTGTCCGATGCACAGGTGGCGGCGCTGGATGCCCATACCGAAGGCTGGATCGCGGGGCTGCAGATGGCAGCCTTATCACTGCGCGGGCGCAAGGATGTGCCTGAGTTTATCAGAGCTTTCGCCGGTACTCACCGCTTCGTCCTGGATTACCTCGTCGAAGAAGTCCTCGAGCAGCAATCCCCTGGCATCCAGGAGTTCCTGCTGAGGACCTCTGTCCTCGAGCGGCTTACGGCTCCTCTGTGCGATGCTGTCACGGATGGCAGTGACAGCCAGTCGATCCTGATGCAGTTGGAGCGGGATAACCTGTTCCTCGTCCCCCTGGACGGCAAGCGGCGCTGGTACCGTTATCACCACCTCTTCGCCGACTTGTTGCGCAGCCGCGTGAAGCGAACCGACCCCGAGGGGGTAACCATCCTGAACCGTCGGGCCAGTGAATGGTACGAGCAGAATGGGCTGATTGTGGAAGCTGTGAGCCACGCCTTTGCGGCTGAAGATATGGATCGAGTGGTGCGACTGGTCCAGGCACATGCCCTGGTCATGATGGGGCACGGCGAGTTGACCACGGTCACGAGGTGGCTGGACGCGATGCCGGATCACATGGTGCGTTCCCGACCCTGGTTATCCATCGCTCAGGCCTGGGCGCTTCTATATGCGGGACAACTGGGGGCTGTCGAGGCACCTCTTCAATCTGCTGAGAACACGGCGCAAAGCCTTCAAGACCAGAGCCAGCTGCGGCACGTAAGAGGCCACATCGCTGCCATACGAGCGGAGGCTGCGTATATCTGCGGAGAGATGGCACGCACTGTAGCCCTTTCCCGTGAGGCACTGGAGTTCCTGCCGGAGGGTGATTCGGTGGCTCGTGGTTTCGCTGCAGCCCACCTGGCCTATGCTCTGTATTGGAGTGGCGATCTACCGGCGGCAGATGAAGCATTACGAGAGGCCTATGCCATCGCCCGTACAACCGGCGACAGCCACGTCGCTGTGATGGTTCTCTCTGACATGGCCACCGTGCAGATAGACCGTGGCCAACTGCACCGGGTAGATGCTACCGTCGAGCGCGCCCTGCTACTCGCAGACAAACGTGAGGCACGCGGCGGCCAGCGGGCGCCTTCAAGTGGGCATGTCTATACGTACGGGGCGTTGGTACTGCTTGAATGGAACGACCTGGCTGGCGCAATGCGCTACGCGCAGGAGGGTGTTGAACTCTGTGAGCTATGGAGACAACCAGAAACGATGGCGACCAGCTACCATACTCTGGCGAGGGTGCTCCAGGCCAGTGGGGACACGGAAGGCGCCCTCGACGTGATTCAGCAGGCAACGCGGATCGCGGCTGGTCTCTCCCCCTGGATCGCAGCCCGCGTGGCAGCATGGGAGGCGCTCGTGCGAATGGCGGCTGGTGATCTCCGCTCCGCGGATCGTTGGAGACGTGAGAGTGGATTGAACGCCAGTGACCGATTCTCTTTCCAGCAGAGGTTCTTGTACCGTACACTGGCAAAGGTCATAGTTGCCCTGGGCAGGGAGCAGGGCAATATGCAGTTGTTGGATCAAGCTCTCGAGTTGCTATCGCGCCTCCGGGAAGCTGCCGAAGCAGCTGGTGCCGTGGGCTTTGTGATCCACGTTCTCGTGTCGCAGGCGATGGCTCTCCAGGCGCAAGGCAGGATTGAGCCAGCTCTGGCTGCCCTGGAACGCGCACTGACCCTGGCCGAGCCAGAAGGTTACGTCCGCGCTTTTATCGACGAGGGCGAGCCGATGGGCCGGCTGCTCGAGCAAGCGGCGGCACGCGGGATCGCGCTGGGCTATGTGAGCAAGCTCCGGTCTGCTTTGGAAGACGACTTGGCGGCGAGGAGGGTCACTCCTCATTTGCTCGAGCCCTTGAGCGAGAGGGAGAGGGAAGTGCTGCGGCTTCTTGCCACCGGTCTTGCCAACAAAGAGATCGCACAAACCCTGGTCATTGCCGTTGGCACCGTAAAACAACATCTCAAGAGCATCTATGGCAAACTTGAGGTCCATAATCGCACCGAGGCGGCAAGTCGCGCCAGGGATCTAGGTCTCCTGTAGCCAGCTCTTGGCATTTCCCTTTTCTTTGCCTGCTTTTCCCCAAGGAATACCCCCTTCGAATATCCCCTTTGGGGCATGACACGTCCGTTTGCAGCTGCTACAATGTCCTCCAGTGACCTGATCTGCAATCAGGTTTGGGGGATGAGGTATTCTGTATGCCCGACGGACGCGAGTTTGACGATCAGTCGATCTACCATATCACGGTGAAAGGCAGTCTCGACCAGGAATGGTCGGATTGGTTTGATGGGTTCGCCATCAACCCTCAACCTGACGAGACAACGTTGCTGGCTGGGTTTGTGGCCGACCAGGCTGCCTTGCATGGCCTTCTGGCCAAGATCCGCGATCTGGGCTTACCCCTGTTGTCCATCAGAAGAACAGGGGACGAGCCCTCCCCGCAGGACGACATATCCTGCGAGTGAAAGCTCTTGTCCCTCGGTGCGAGAAAGGAGCAGAAGAATGCGATCCAAAAGACGACTCTGGATGGGGTTGGCGACGGTGCTTCTCGTATTGGTGTCGTGCTGCTCGTGCGTTGCCATGGGCGGGAAACGTCTCCTGAACTGGGCATCTTTCGAGATCATGTGGCGGGTGGTCGACAGCAGGTACTTTGACCCAACCTTCGCCAGCGTGGACTGGCAGGAGTTGCACGATCGGTACCAGCAGCAGGCTATGCTTGCCGGTAATGCAGAGTACTACAGGTTGGTGAACGAGATGCTGTGGCAGCTGAACGTGTCCCATCTGGCCGTTGTCCCCTCCAACTACTGGCGGATGGTTGAGCCCACCGTGATGGCAGGGGGAAG
>JASFLR010000537.1:0-3386 GCA_050117995.1 Anaerolineae bacterium | reverse complement strand
GTGATGACAACCAACTTGTCGCGGGGCAATTCGACGTCAATATCCTTCAGGTTGTGAACTCGCGCACCCCGGATGGTTATCGTCTTTTCTTTTTCAGCCATGCAATGATCCCTCCACTGCCCATGCTGTTGAGCCAAGAGTCAACTATGCATTATAACATGGGAAGAGATTCGGGAGCAAAATCGGGGTTTGTGTATGTAGGCAAGGGCCATGGTGGTGGAGGGCGGTGCAGGGGGCTCAGACTGTGGTCAGGAATCCACCCGCAGATCCCCCAGCTGTCGCGCCATCCTGTCAAATACGGCAATCACCGCCTCCGGGAACAGGCGATAGGCCCACCAGACCAGGCGTGCTGTGGATGTGACTGTGATGATGGCCCTGTTGCGGGCAACTCCGCGCAGGATGACCTCTGCGCTATCGGGAGCGGAGATCATCCCACCGCGGGTCATGATCTTTGCCAGTGCTTCGTCGCTGCTGAACCGGGTCGCGTAAACGGCCCGATCCGAGATCGAGGTCTCGACGTGACCGGGACATACCACGCTAACCTGTACGCCCAGCCGGGCAGCCTCAGTTCTCAGCGAAGTGGAGAATCCTACCACGGCGTGCTTGGCAGCCGCGTAGGGCGTGCCGATAGGCACAGGGATCAGCCCGCCGATCGAGGACGTGTTGACGATGTGACCACAGCCCTGGCGGACCATGATGCGGTAGGCACTTGTCGTGCCATAGACCACGCTCCAAAAGTCTACGTCCAGGGCAGCCTGCCAGTGCTCGAGAGTCGTGTCGCGGAACTCACCGGCGAAAGCGATGCCTGCGTTGTTGAACATATAGTCCAGCTTGCCGTGGCGGTGTGCTACGCTCTCGACGAGTGCTTGCACGTCTCCAGGCTCGGTGACGTCTACCTCGGCGGCATGGGCATTGCTGCCAGCCTTGAGAATAGACCCGACAACCTGCCTAGCACCCTCGACGTTGACGTCGGCTACGGTCACCAGGCTTCCTCGCTTCGCCAGTGCTTCACACAGGGCGCGTCCTATCCCCGAGGCTCCCCCGGTTACGATTGCTACCTGTCCCTGGAACTTGCTCAAGCCGCACACCCCTTATCGCAATGGCCCTGGTACCCAGATCCGGCGGGCTCAGGTACCATCTGTCTAGTGCTCTGAGAGGAGGAACTCCGGCGGGTTCCCGATTTCCAGTTCCGCTGCCATCCTGTCGAGTTCCTCTCTGGGGATGAGCGGCAGGAGTTTCTCCGAGCACTCGATCTCCCCATCGACGACTTGCATGAATTTGCGCGAGGTAATGTCGTTGGGGTGATTCTGCGGGACGATGAGCAGATGGGCGTGTGGCACCCCATAGCCATGGACCACATAGCCGATTCTCTGCGGCCCGTATATCTCCAGGATTCTGCGGCCGATCCTCTGGGCGACGAGCAGTATCTTGGCAGCCAGCGGATCGGGGATGCTGGTAAAGTGGTCGATGTGCTCCTTGGGGATTACCATGCAGTCGCCCTTGTTGACACCGCGCAAGTTCATGAGGGCCATCGCATCTTCATCCTGCCAGATGATGCTCGCCTCGGAGTCTCCGGCTACGATGCGACAGAACACGCAGCTGGATGCGGTCATGGTCATCTATGGTCTGGGTTATCTGGATGCCCAGGCGAGGGCATACAGATGATCTCCAGGAACTCCAGATCGAAGAAGGTTTGGGCATTGGCGGGTTTGAGTACCACGGCGGTATCGGCACCGCGGCCTGTCCCGGCAATGGCAATCACTGGATCTGCAGTGGGCACCAGGCCCGCATCGGCAGCCATCAGCGCCATCTCGGCGGCAACTTTGATGCCCTCACTGAACGTGCGCAATGTGAAGGCAATGATCTCTTCAAGTTCATAGGTGCCAAGCTTCTTGCGCACCGCCCGTCCGACACCGCCAAAGGCGTGCTGGCAGGTGAGGATCCTGGCACCGGCGGCCATTATGGCGTTCCGGTTTTCTTCGATCAGTTCCTGTGTGTCGGGTTCCCGAAAGCCGGTGGAGTGGGTCACTACGATCAGGTCCAGCCCTGCTAGCTCCCTGGCAGCTTGCAGGCCGGTGGCTCCACTGGTGGTCGCGACCAGTACCTGGCGGATGCCCAGTGCCTCTGCGCGAACACGCGCCAACTCCAATGTTCGGGTCGTGTTGGATCGGCCCGGGCGGGAGAAATACACGCACCTGGCTGTGACTTCGGACATGGCAGTCTTCTCCTTTAGCTGGCTCCGAGTTGTGTCCTATGGCTGAATCCAGATCATATTACCAGACAAGGCAGCCTGCGTCAAGCAACAGCTAGAGGCCAAGTTGCTCCTTTGCTGGAAAGTTGGTACAATGCGTTTGCGCCGGGTGACTCGAAGGCGAGGCCATGTCGCATTCTCTGCCACACAGCGCCGATCCACATCGCCTCGCGGAGGCATCGCCCGTCCAATTCTATCGTGTTGGAGTGTCTTTACAAGGAGGTAAGACATGTATAAGAAGCTCTTTATCCCAGGTCCCACGCACGTACGGGACGAGATTCTAGAGGCCCAGGCCGCGCCGATGATCGGCCACCGGTCCAAGGAGTACTCTGCCTTGCAGGCAGAGGTTACGCCCAAGTTGCAGAAGCTGCTATTCACCGAGCAGCGTGTCTACCTGTACGCCTCTTCTTCCAGCGGCGTTATGGAAGGCTCCGTGCGGCAAGCATCCAACAAGCGCCTGCTCAGCACGGTCTGTGGCGCCTTTTCCAAGCGGTGGTACGAGATGGTCGTAGCGAATGGCATCCCCTGCGACAAGCTACAGGTGGAGATGGGACAGGCCATCACGCCCGAGTTGGTCGATGAGGCATTGTCCAAGGACGACTATGACGCCATTACTGTGTGCCACAACGAGACTTCGACCGGGGTCATGAACCCGATCGCGGACATTGCCGCGATGATCCACGAAAAGTACCCGGATGTGCTGATCCTGGTCGATGCTGTGAGCGGCATGGCGGGAGCCAGGATCGAGTTCGACGCCTGGGGCCTGGACGTGTGTCTGGCGGGCGTACAAAAATGCTTTGCCCTGCCGCCAGGATTGACTGTGGCCGCGGTGAGCGACAAGGCCCGCGAGCGCGCCCTGCAGGTTCCCAACCGGGGCCACTACTTTGCCTACGACCAGATGGACAAGAAATACGAGGCTCATCAGACGCCTGCCACACCAGCGATCAGCCTTATCCAAGCTCTGAACCAGCAGATGGATGACATGTTTGCCGAGGGGCTGGAGAATCGCTGGCAGCGGCACATCGATATGGCAGTGCTGGTACGTGATTGGGCCCGCGAGAACTTTGCCATCTATGGCGATGAGCGGTACCTCTCCAACACTGTAACCAATGTCGAGAATACACGAGGTGTCAGC
>JASFLR010000536.1:0-3389 GCA_050117995.1 Anaerolineae bacterium | reverse complement strand
GCGGCCGTATGGCGGGCTCGGTCAGCGGCGGCTGCGTGGAGACGACGGTCTACGAGGAGATGGCCGACCTGCTGCGTGGCGGCCCGCCGCGTACCCTCCACTTTGGCATAACTGAGGATATGATCTGGGATGTGGGCCTGGCCTGCGGGGGCACCATCGACGTCTTCTTGCAGGAGCTGGACTCCCAAGTGGTCGCGGCTCTTGCGGATCGTGTAGCTGGCGGGGAGCCGGTCGCCCTGGTCGCCTTCCTCGAGGGCGAAGAGAAGGGCAGCACAGCCTTGGTGACGGCGGAGGGCACGGTGCTGGGTCCGGAGGTGGGGCAGGCTGCCGCCGCAGCAGGCGAGATGCTCGCCGAGCAGGTGCAACGGGGCGCCGTGTACGAGTTGGGGTCGGGCACGAGTGTATTCATCGAGCCTTTCCTGCCACCGTCCGTGCTACTCATTGCTGGTGGCGTGCATATTGCCATTCCGCTGACCCGCTTTGCCAAGGAGCTGGGCTTTCGCGTGATCGTGGTCGATCCCAGGCAGAAATTTGCCAACAAGGAGCGCTTTCTCGAGGCGGACGAGGTGATGGTGGCCTGGCCTGACGAGGCGCTGTCTCAGATGGCGGTGGGCGATACGACCTACGTCGTGCTCCTGACCCACGATCCCAAGATCGACGAGCCGACGCTGGCTGCGGCCCTCAAGACCAAGGCAGCCTACATCGGCGCCATCGGTAGCCGCAAGACCCACGCCGACCGCTACGCGCGCATGGAAAAGTGGGGCGTCGGCCGGGAGCAGCTGGACAGGGTCTACGCGCCCATCGGTCTGGATTTGGGCGGCAGATCCCCGGAGGAGACAGCGCTGAGCATCATCGCCGAGGTGATTGCGGTCAAGAACGGGCGGACTGGCGCGTCGCTGCGTGCTACCAGCGGCCGGATCGGTACCAACTGAGGTGACTATCATGGGCGAGATGTACACCGAACGCCTGCTGGACCATTACCGCCGCCCTCGCAACAAGGGGCACCTGGAAAGCCCTGATGCCTCGATCGCGGCGGGCCGGGTGCTGGCGGCCCAAGAGTACAACCCATTATGCGGCGATGAGGTGACGGTTCAGGTTACCATTGAGGAGGGTAGGATCGCGGAGGCGCGCTTTGACGGGCGCGGCTGCGCGCTCTGCATGGGGGCGGCATCGATCTTGACGGAGGCCGTGCAGGGGCGCACGCTGGAGGAGTTGGCCTCTTTTGGCAAGGACGAGTACCTGGAGGAGCTGGGGGCCATTGTCCGCCCGGCGCGGCTCAAATGCGCCCTCCTGCCGTGGATGGCTTTGCGCCACGCTATCTTTGGCGAGGAGGAATGGTCTGTGCTAGACAACGGGAGCGAGGAATAGAATTGACACTTCACATCGACCATCACGCACAGAAGGAGAAGCGCGACGCGGCACTCGGTTCGGTGATGGCAGCTGTGTTCTTGACCGGGCTCAAACTCGCTGTAGGCATCCTCACCGGCAGCCTCGGTATCCTGGCGGAGGCCATGCACTCGGGGCTGGATCTGGTGGCGGCCCTGGTGACCTTTTTCGCGGTGCGCATCTCGGACCGTCCGCCAGACAAGGAGCACCAGTACGGGCATGGCAAGGTGGAGAACCTGTCGGCGCTGATCGAGACGCTGCTGCTGCTCATCACCTGCATCTGGATCATCTACGAGGCGATCCAGCGGCTGTTCTTCAAGTCGGTCGAGATCGATGCCAGCATCTGGGCGTTCTTGGTGATGGCCATCTCCATCGTGGTGGACGTCACACGCTCGCGGATGCTCTATGCGGCGGCGCGCAAGCACAATAGCCAGGCGCTGGAGGCTGATGCACTGCACTTTTCCACCGACATCTGGAGCTCGGCGGTGGTCATCGTGGGGCTCGGGCTGGTATGGCTGGGCGAGCGGCTGCTGGGACCGGAGTGGGCCTGGTTGGCCAAGGCTGACGCGGTCGCGGCGTTGGTGGTAGCGGGCATCGTCATCTATGTCAGCCTGCAGTTGGGGCGGCGGGCGGTGGCGGTCCTGCTCGACGCGGCGCCGCCTGGACTGGCCGGTGAGATCGCCGCGGAGGCAAGCCAGGTTCAGGGCGTCCAGAGCCTAGGACCGGTGCGCGTGCGCCAGGCGGGCGCCTTTACCTTTGTCGATCTGACGGTGGAGGTTGACCGCAGTGCCTCGCTGGAGGGGGCGCACCAGGTAGCGGAGGCCGTCGACCGGCGCGTCAGCAAGATCATCGGCATGGGCGATGTGGTCATCCACATGGACCCGGTGCGCTGCTCGGGCGAGGATCTTTCGCAGGCAGTGAGTGCGGTCAGCGCCAGGCTGGGCCTGCGCACCCACGAGGTCCACGCCCACGAGATCGGCGGCGACTACTTTGTCGATCTGCACGTGGAGGTGCCGGCGGATCTGACACTGCGAGAGGCGCACGACCGCGTGTGCGAGCTTGAGGATGCGGTTCGGGCAGAGCTACCCCGCGTGTCAGAGGTGCACAGCCACATCGAGCCGATCCCGCCCGCGGTAACCCCGGCGGGCAGGCCGGTGCCGCTGGACGAAGTGAACGAGGCGGAGCTGCGCGCCCGTATCGAGCAGATTGTGGGCGCGGTTCCGGGCCTGCGCGACGTGCACTCGATCCAGATTCGCCCGGCAGCGGACGGTCTCGACGTGGCGCTTCACTGTTACGCCGATGCCGATATGCCTGTGGCCCAGGCGCACCGTCTGGCGGAGGCGGCGGAAAAGGCTGTCCATGCCCAGGTGGAGGGGCTCAGCCAGGTGCTGATCCACGTGGAGCCGGAGGAGTAGGGCAGCGACGGACCCAAGGGCAGCTAGGGCGCCAGCGCTTCCCCGATAGCTTGGAGAGCCGGGAGACAATCGCTGTCGCTGTTGGACAAGATGACGAGTGTATATCCGGAATCCAGGTAGATGTCCAGGAAATCGCAGACGCCGGGAGCGCCGCCACTATGGCCGACGACGCGCTGTCCCTCTTGTATCCTGTCGATGAAGCCGTACGCATATTGGGCTCCCTCGCCGAGCCTGACCTTTCCTGCCAGGAGTAGCTCTGTAGATTCAGGGCTCAGCAAGTGGTGATCGAGCAAGCCATTCCGGAAGCGGAGTAGATCCTCGACCGTTGAGAAGCCGCCGCCCGACGGGCCGCCCCTCATGGGCATGGCAAACTGGTAGTCTGTGATCTCGTCCAGCTCGCTGCCGTCGATGTCCATCCGGGTGTATCCCAGGGCGAGATCTGCTAGACCGGAGTCTAGCTCGTAGGCAGCGGTGTTGGTCATCCCGCAGGGCTCAAAGATGTTCTCTCGCACATAGTCGTAATAGCTCTGGCCTGTGATTTCTTCGATGATCAAGCCCAGCACGATATATCCTGAATTGCTGTAGCGA
>JASFLR010000535.1:0-3391 GCA_050117995.1 Anaerolineae bacterium | reverse complement strand
GGTCTCTTACTCCCGAGCTGAGTCATGGTGCTGTGAGCGTAGGTTACATTGTAGGGCCGCTCACAGAATTCTAATGCAATTTTAACATACCGGCGCCTGTTTATTAACAAGAATCTAACATGGATGGGTTATACTACGGGAAATAGGGCGCAGGCACTGATCCTATAGATATGAGGGGGAAGGGGTAACCATGGTAAGAACTAGAAGAGGCGGAGACTGGGATGTAAGGTCGGAACTGGCGAGGCTAGAGCGCGATGCAAACCGGCGGACGCGAAGGACTGCGAGACCGGTTACCAGAAGGGGAGGACGGGTCTTGCCCTCGATCATCATCTCCGCTACAGACGAAGAGCTGGTGGTCCGTGCCGAAGTCCCGGGTATGAGTCTTGAGGATTTTGACATCAGTGTCTCGGGCGACACGTTGACTGTACAGGGCTCGCGCGTTACAGGCGAGGGCTTGGAAGGTGGTTGGTATCACCGCCGCGAGCGGGAGAGTGGAGGTTTCAGCCGTGCCATTCGGCTGGCAGCCGAGGTAGAGGGCAATCGCGCCAAAGCCACGTACGTGGCAGGCGTATTGACCGTCTTGCTACCGTTGAAGAAGGCTGCAAAGCCACGGGAGATTCCGGTCAAGGTGGTTGAAGGCTAGTGACGGAGGGGAGAGGGAAGATGAGTGAGCGTCGTGAGGATATAGGAGTTGTGGACAAGCGCGAGGTGGACACTATGGTTCACCAGGAGTTGCGCAGCGGTAACTGGTTTGTGCCGGCAGCTGACGTCTACGAGACGCCGGAGCAGATCGTGCTGGTGATGGACATGCCTGGTGTGTGCTTTGATTGCGCTCATGTGAGCGTGGTCGACGATGAGCTGGTGGTGACGGGCCATGTCACACATGGCGAGGACCAGGATGACTATGTGCTGTACCGGGAATACGATGTGGGACATTATCACCGCCACTTTGGTTTGCCACCCACGATTAATCGTGATAAGATTGAGGCGAGCATGGCCGACGGTGTGCTGTCGGTAATAATGCCCAAAGCAGAAGAGCTCAAACCCCGGCGTATTCCGATCACGATAGGCGAATAGATGACTGCGTGATCACGGCGCATGGGGTCTGTACCACTCAAAGATCACAAGGAGGATAGGATGGATTGGTTGAGCTTTCTCAAGATCATGGCGATGGAAGAACATGCAGCGCGGGCCAAGTACCAGCTGGCTATGGATATGGCCGAGGATGAGGAGTTGAAAAAGTTCTTCCAGAGACTGCGAGACGAAGAGGAGTTTCACGCCCAGTTTCTGGAGGGTGAATACGAGAAGCTGTCCAAAAAGATGAGCTAGAGGGTTGGGCAGGATTTGGTCGTCGTGCGACCAAAGAGCAACAATCGAATGTGAATGGAACCTGGGGAGGGCGGGTCTGATCGCCTTCCCGGGAGTGCGTACCTGCTGCTTGATCGTCCAGCGGCAAGTTATCTTGCAGGATAGGGGGTAGTCTGTGTGACCAGAAGATTTCCTGGCTTGTCGTCGGCGCAGGTACATGGAAGGAGTTGACGATGAGACCATCGGAACGGAATGTTACTACGATATTTGGGCGGTTGGCGCAACAGAATAAGGATGTTGGCGAATCTCTGACGGTTCGTTCTTTTCAGCCAGGCGAGACGATATGCGGTGCTGAGGAGATGGCAAGTGGGTTGTTCCTAGTTGCCAGCGGTCGTGTTCAGCTGTATCGCACCACTCGAGAGGGTCGCAGTTATGTAGTCGCAACACTCGGGCAGGGCTCGATGTTTGGTGAGGATTCGCTGTTGGGCGTTGAAGGGCCTGATACCTACGCTGTGGCGCTGGAGCCCTGCACTGTGTGGACCATGCCGCGGCAGCAGGCTCTGGAGATATCGTCTACCGATGCCATGTTTGGATTCGGGCTGATGCAGGCGATGGGCCAGCGGGTCATGGAGGCTGAGAACCGCTTGGAACAGATGGCATACAGCACCATCGCGTCCCGTCTGGCTGCGCTATTGCTAGAACTCGCCGCGAATGATCCGCAAAACGTCGTTCGCGCTACGCACCAGGAATTGGCTGACATGCTGGGCACCTGGCGTGAGACAGTAAGCAAGACCTTGCAGGACTTTCGGCGACGGGGATGGGTTGCTTCGGGCCGCCGACAGCTCACACTGCTGGACATGGACGCTCTGCAACTCGAGGCTGGTGGCGTGTTGTAGCTTGCCTGTCTCCGGAGAGTGACTTTGCTAGCTACTGAACCCGGGCGGATGCCCACAAGTGCGTGGAAGCCGGGATCGGAGAGTCAGGGAACGGGGATCAGGCCATGCCTGATCCCTACTCGTTGAAATGAGTATTGATCTGTCGTTTGTGTTCTTTGCTGCTTGAGGTGATATCGATGCACATGTCTGAACAGGAGGGCACTCTGGCAGCATTACGACTTGCCATCCGCAATGAGATTGCTGGTCAGCGTTTCTACCAAGATGCTGCGTTCTACTGCATTGATCCCTGGGCCAAGGATGTCTTTGCCAATCTTGTCCGTGAGGAAGAGGTGCATACTCAGTTACTGCTGGTAGAGTACGAAGCGCTGGAGAGGACGGGTGAGTGGGTCGAGGTAGTGCAGGCTTTGGAGCGTGAGGCCAGTATTGAGATCACCATGGTGAACTTTTCGGGTGATGAGTCCGATGCCGATCTCTTTCCGCCAGAGTGGTCCGCGGGCGATGCTGTCGACCGCCGCGCCGACGACCTGGCTGCGCTGGCATTCGGCATCCGCATGGAACAGGAAGCGATCAGCTTGTACAGCCGGGAAAGAGCCAGTACCCCGGATCCTTCTGCAAAGACGGCCTTCGGCTTTCTCATCGAGGAAGAGAGCCGGCATTACGATCAGCTGAAGTCGCAGTGGGAAAGACTGTCCGGGGAACCCTTTTCTGAGATCTAGACAAGTCTCCAAGAAGAAGAGAGGAGTGGGTTACTTATGAAGAACTTGAACGAGATCCCCGAGGCCTGGCGATTGGCAATGCAGCGGGAGAGAGAAGCGGAGGAGTTTTATGCTCGCATGGCCCAGTCGGCTACCGATCAGGGCATCCGGTCTCTCTTTGAGAAGCTTGTTGAGCAAGAAAGACAGCATCATGCGATACTGGAGTCTGAGTATCGCCGCATCTTTGAACCTGACCTGGAACTGGCCAAAGAGCGCTTGCCCATTACCTGGTATGATTGGGGCGAGGACACATTTGAGCTGGCAGACGCGCTAGAGTTGCCGTTGATGCTGTATATTACGGCGCCATGGTGTGAGCCCTGCCACCTGATGGAGCAGACCACATTCGCCGATCCAGATGTGGTCGAGGCCATCAACGACGCTTTCATCCCCATTCTCCTCGATGCCGACAAGCGGCCTGACGTGGATAGCCGA
>JASFLR010000534.1:0-3394 GCA_050117995.1 Anaerolineae bacterium | reverse complement strand
GATCCCGTTGCGAGACCTGAACGATTACTCGGCCCGCACGCCCCATCTCTGCCGCATGAGTCCCGCCGCAGGCGGCCACCACATCGAAGACCTCGACCGGGCTGGCGGCATCCAGGCTGTGATGCGCCGCCTGCTCGACTGGGGCCTGCTCGATGGCGATATGCCGACCGTGACCGGGGGCTCCGTGGCCCAGAACCTGACCAGGGCGCGGGTGTCCGATGATTCGGTCATCCGCCCCCTCGCAGACCCCTATTCTGCATCCGGTGGCCTGGCCATCCTCTTTGGCAGCCTGGCCCCCGACGGTGCGGTGGTCAAGCAGGCCGTCGTCGCCCCCGAGATGCAGCAGCACACCGGCCCGGCCCGCATCTTCGAGTCCGAGGAAGCCGCAACTGCCGCCATCATGGCTGGCCAGTTTGAAGAGGGGGATGTCCTCGTCATCCGCTACGAGGGCCCCAAGGGCGGGCCTGGCATGCGCGAGATGCTGACGCCCACCTCTCTGCTGTCGGGCATGGGCCTGGATTACAAGGTTGCCCTGCTAACCGACGGGCGCTTTTCCGGCGCTACCCGGGGCGCGGCCATCGGCCACATCTCGCCCGAGGCTGCCGAGCGGGGTCCCCTGGCCCTGGTGCGCGATGGCGATCTGATCCGCATCGATATCCCCGGGCGCAAGCTCGATCTGTTGATTCCTGAGGAGGAGGTCGCCCGCCGGCTGGCTGACCTTCCGGCCTGGGAGCCCTCCGTCAAGGGCGGCTATCTACGGCGCTACGCGCGAGCAGTCACCTCGGCTTGCACGGGCGCAGTATTTCGAGAAGAGTAGGCCGCGGGCAGGGCTCGCGGATCCATCATGCAATACGAGGGGAGGATTCTATGAAACTGACAGGAGCGCAGGCAGTTTGGGAGAGCTTGGTGCGTGAGGGTGTCGATACTGCCTTTGGCATCTCGGGTGGGGCGGTGATTCACCTGTACCACGCGTTGCCCGACTATCCGATCCATCACGTGCTGATGAGGCACGAGCAGGGGGCAGCCCATGCCGCGGACGGCTATGCCCGCGCCACGGGAAAGGTGGGCGTCTGTGTCGCTACCTCTGGCCCCGGCGCAACCAATCTCGTCACCGGCCTGGCGAACGCCCAGATGGACTCTTCGCCGGTGGTTGCCATCACCGGGCAGGTAGCCACCTCGGTCATTGGCACCGACGCCTTTCAGGAGGTGGACATTGTGGGCATCACCCAGCCCATAACCAAACACAATTATCTGGTCACCGACGTGGCAGATCTGGCCGAGGTGATGAAGGAGGCTTTCTACATCGCCCGCACAGGACGCCCCGGCCCGGTACTCGTAGACATTGCCAAGGATGTCCAGGCAGCCGAGTTCGACTTCTCCTATCCCGACAGCGTGAACCTCCCTGGATACTTTCTCCCCCACGAGGATCTGTCCGAACCCCTGGCTCGCGTCGCGAATCTGTTGGCCGAGGCTGAGCGGCCGCTGATCATCGCCGGGCACGGTGTGGTGCTCGCCAACGCCGAGGATCACCTGTTGGATCTGGTTGAAAGAGCGAATGTACCGGTCATCACTACCCTGTTGGGCATCAGCACCATGCCCGAGACCCACCGTCTCTGCCTGGGAATGGCCGGGATGCACGGCGAGGCATATACCAACCTGGCCTTGTCCGAAGCGGACCTGATCATCTCCCTGGGCTCGCGCTTCGACGACCGGCTGACAGGCAAGCTTGACCAATTCGGCAACGGGGCGCGGATCGTGCACGTCGACATCGATCCGGCCGAGATCGACAAGAATGTGGTGGTCGATGCAGCCGTAATCGGTGACCTGCAGGAGGTCCTGCCGGCGCTCACTCCTCTGGTAGAGCAGCGCGAGCGTCAGGCGTGGCTCGAGCGCATCCAGGAATGGCGCCACGACTCGGCAACTCGGGACATTGTGGGCCATGAGACCGACGAACTGGTTCCCCAGTACGTGATCCGCCAGATCTGGGAGGCCACCCGGGGCGAGGTGATCATGGTCTCTGACGTTGGGCAGAATCAGATGTGGGAGGCGCAGTACTTTACCCACCACCGGCGGCGTGGCTTGCTCTCCTCCGGTGGCCTGGGGACGATGGGCTTTGCCCTGCCCGCCGCCATAGGCGCTCAGATGGGCAGGCCTGATGAGCAGGTCTGGGTCACCGTCGGCGATGGTGGCTTCCAGATGAATATCCAGGAGTTGGCCACCGTGGCTCAGGAGCGGCTGCCGATCAAGATCGCGGTCCTCAACAACGGCTACCTGGGTATGGTGCGCCAGTGGCAGCAACTCTTCTTCGAGGGACGCTATTCCGGCACTCCGCTGCTGGGACCGGACTTTGCCAAGGTCGCCGAAGCATATGGTATCCCGGCTTTCACCATCCGGGAAAAGGGCGAGGTCGTCTCGGCCATCGAACAGGCCACGTCCACTGACGGTCCGGTCCTGATCGACTTTGTCGTCGAGCAGGAAGAGAATGTGTATCCCATGGTGGCGCCGGGCGCAGGTGTCGGGGAAATGATCCGCCGGCCTCACCGTGCGGCGGAATAGGGAGGAAACTATGGAAAAGCACACGCTGATAGCCCTCATGGAGGACAAGCCTGGCGTGCTGAATCGGGTCTCAAATCTCTTTCGCCGCCGCAACTACAACATCCGCAGCTTGTCTGTGGGTCACAGCGAGACGCAGGATATCTCGCGCATGACCGTGGTCGTCGATGGCGACAACCGTGTGGTTGAACAGGTGGTCAAGCAGCTAAGCAAGCTCATCAACGTGACCGATGTGCTCGACGTCACCGACAAGCCGGCCGTGATACGCGAGCTGGCGCTGGTCAAGGTCAAGGCCGGAGCGGGCAAACGGTCCGAGATCATTGAGCTGGCCCAGGTCTTTCGCGGCAGGATCGTGGATGTGGGGCCCGATTCGATGACGGTCGAGATCACCGGAGCCGAGGATCGGGTCAACTCGTTGGTAAGTCTGCTTCGCCCCTATGGGATTGAGGAGCTTGCCCGCACAGGGCGCGTGGCGATGGTGCGCAGCGGCAACGGCAGCAATGGAATATACGATTAGTTAGGGGGAGATAATGGCAAAGATAGATTTTGGCGGCGTGATCGAAGAAGTGGTTACCAGGGATGAGTTTCCCCTGGCAAAGGCGCGCGACGTGCTCAAGGACGAAGTCGTGGCAGTTCTGGGCTACGGTGTGCAGGGTCCGGCCCAGGCGCTCAACATGCGCGACAATGGCATCAACGTCATCGTGGGCGGGGACCCGGAGCGCAAGCGCTCGTGGGACAAGGCGCGTGAGGATGGATGGGTGCCCGGCGAGACCCTCTTCCCCTGGGAGGAAGCGGTCCAGCGGGGTACCATCATCCAGTACCTGGTATCCGATGCGGCCCA
>JASFLR010000533.1:0-3395 GCA_050117995.1 Anaerolineae bacterium | reverse complement strand
GGATCTAGAGCGTCAGACGGGCTGTGAGACTGAGGCCGTTTTGTAGATTGCGTACACCACTTCGAAAAAATGTTGTATGATCAGTCACAACTGGCCCGCGTCTATCTGCACGCCTGGCAGGTCACCGGCAACGAGTTCTTCCGCACCATCACCGAGGAGATTCTGGACTATGTCATTCGGGAGATGTTTGCACCTGAGGGAGGTTTCTTTTCGACGCAGGATGCCGACCCCACTCCGCTACGCTCCGGGGACGATCGCAGCGAAGGCGAAGAGGGCAAGTTCTTTGTCTGGACGCCCGATGAGATCCGATCTGTACTTGGCGACGAAGCGGATGCCTTCATGACTGCCTACGGTGTCACCTCAGGTGGCAATTTCGAGGGCAGGAATATCCTGGAATTCGTGGGCGACATGGAACAGCGCCCTACTCTGGTCGAGGCGCGCCGAAGGCTGTTCGAGGCCCGAAAGAGGAGAGTGCACCCCAGTCGCGATGAGAAGGTGCTCACCTCATGGAACGGACTGATGCTGGCCGCCTTTGCCGAGGCGGCGCGCACGCTGAACCGAGAGGATTATCAGGAGGTCGCTGAGCGCAACGCCGAGTTTCTGCTGCGCGAGCTGAGACAGGAGAATGGCCGATTGCTTCACACGTGGAAGGCTCGTCCTGAGCTTGTCCTGGAAGGACCTCGCGAAGGAGCAGGCGAGGCCAAGCTCAACGGCTATCTGGAGGACTACAGCTACCTCATCGAGGGCCTTCTGGAGTTGTACCAGACCACCTTCGATCCCCGCTGGTTCGTAGCTGCCCAAGAACTGGCCGAGACCATGATCGCTCACTTCCAGGCACCGGACGGCGTGCAGTTGGCCCGTACGGGCCAACTGCCAAGCAATGCCGGAGGCATTGCCGGATTCTTCGATACCAGCGACGACCACGAGGAACTGATCACCCGCCCCCGCGACCTGCAAGACAATGCCACCCCGTCAGGGAGCGCCATGGCCATCACCGCCCTGCTAAAGTTGGCTGGCTTCACAAATGAACTGCGTTATGTCGACATTGCGCACCAGGCGCTGGCCCAGATCCAGGGCATGATGAGCCAGTACCCATTGGGCTTTGGGCAATGGCTCCAAGCACTGGCCTATACCCTTTCGAAACCACGAGAGATCGCCATTGTCGGTGACCCCGACTCCGTTGACACGCAGGCCCTGCTGGGCGTCGTTCGCGAAAGATACCGCCCCTTCCAGGTCGTGGCCCTGGGAGCGCCCGGCCGTGGGGCGTCAACTGTGCCCTTACTCGATGACCGGCAACTTGTGGACGGACAGCCAGCAGCCTACGTCTGCCGGGATTTCACGTGTCAGGCGCCGGTCACCACCGCAGAGGCGCTCGAGCTGCTTCTCAACACGCGCCGAGAAGGAACAAGTGTCGCGCTGCTTTGATGCCTGTTTGACAATACACGAGTCTGCAACTGCGCTCTTGCCAGGGGCTCTCATCTCTGCCAGGACCTGGCAGGCTGCCCAGTGTACCAAAGCAGGTATTGATGGCCCGGCCCGCTGGCTTCACTTCTCTGCGTACACCCCCCACGCTAGATCGTCGAACTGTGAGACAAACGCCTCCGAGAAGTACTCACGGTATTCGGACTTGCCCTGGAGGTAGGTGCCGAAGAAGGCTGTGGCAAAGTGATGTAGGCGTAGGGCCACCTCGGGGTCGAGCACCATCATGTGCCCCCTGCCAATGAATGAGATCATAAACCGCTCCGGGCTATCGACATGCTCAAAGATGTATGCAGTTTCGATCTCGTAGGGGGTATATTCATCGTCAGTCGGAGCGATGATGAGCATCGGGCGGTCCGCCATGGCCAGTCCACGCTCGCCGTACAACCACGCACCATCTGGAGCGATCGGCAGTACTGCGCGAATGCGTTCATCCGTTAGCGCCTGCCAGAGCCCGTCCTCACTTGCTGTCATTTCCTCCCCGACATGAGCGGTGAACTCGTCCCATCTCTCCGCAAGGCTACAGAAGTATTCAGTGTACCCTCCCCAGGAGACTGCAGCCTGGACCGCAGGGGCCTGCTCCGCGCAGAATGAAAGGTAGAATTCCGGATCGATGCGCACCCCGCTGAGGGCGAGGGAAATCGCACCACCCCACGAATGTCCCGTGACGCCCACATGCTCGGAATCGATGACGCCCTCCAATCCTTCCAGCGGATTCGATGCGAGCTGATCGAGGACGAAAAGGAAATCCCTGGGATAGTCAACGATCCCTGAATCGATTTCGGCGACGTCGGCTTCTGCCGCGGGATACGGAGGGCGCACAATCACCATCACGAAACCGTGGGAGGCAAAATGTGCTTGGAATATCATGTCCCCTGAATCCGTCTCGGTAAGGATCAAGGGATAGGGCGCGCCACTAAGGTCCGGATCGCGATTGGTGCCTGCCAGGAGCTTGGGGCCGATCGAGCCTTGGGGCCGCAGAGCCGGATAGTACACGGTAACCCCTATCTCCCGACCACTGCGGCTGGCGTCCTCGAATGTGAACGTACGCTTGCCCGTGTAATAGTGACCGGGCTCTGAGAGCGGGAAAGGAACCGGCGCAGGTGCATCCGGGGGCGCTATCGTCCCAGCTGGCGGCGAGACCGGGTCGTACCCCACCCCGGAGAGCAACTCAGCGGTGAATTGGCTGGCAAGCTCGGTGGGGTGTTCGCCGTCGGCGAGTATGTATCCCTTCTCCCGGGGATCCTCGTCGTGATTCGTTCCGTTGAAGGCGTCGTAGCGACTGAGAAACGGGATGTTGTACGCCTCGGCAGCCAGGCGCGCAGCATGGGACATGTTCTCCCAGCACTCGGTGCAGGCATCGAACACGCCCGCTTCATTCCAGGGGCTGACGAGGGGATTGTAGATGTCGGTCGCGCGGAGGATCGTCGGCTGGCCGGCCCGCAATGCCAGGATCTTGGCCCAGAGGGCCTTCAGGTCGGCAGTATACTGCTCAAAGGTCTTGGGATTGCAAGAAGCTGGCACGCGATTGACGAAACAGCCATCGAGATCCAGAGGTTGCTCCGGGTCTACCGAGTCGACGGGATTGACGAACATGACCACGACTTCAGCCTCCCGCAGGTCATTGGCCAGTTCTTCATCCCACGACTGTAAGGGTGGCTTCTCCGCCTGTAGCGCTCTCAAGACACAACCGGCGCTCAGTCCAGGAAACACATGACTGCGGAGAACGACCTGCACGCCAACGTCGTCTTCAATCTGGGCTGCGAAAGCCTTCCCCAGTCCTCCCAGGCTCGAATCGCCAATCACCACCAGATGCCACTCCGCCTGCGGAGCTTGGGCCGATCCAGACGATGTGGAAGATGGACCAGGCGTGGAGGTGGGCGGCATGGGCGTTGTCGCAAAGCCAGCCGCCAGTT
>JASFLR010000532.1:0-3435 GCA_050117995.1 Anaerolineae bacterium | reverse complement strand
TTTTGAGATCATCACGCTTTACTACGGAGAGACAATTACGGCAGATGAGGCACAGCAGCTGGCTGACCAGATAGCGGACCGCTATCCTGAGCAAGAGATCGAGGTCGTTGATGGAGGACAGCCCCATTATCATTACATTCTTTCTGCTGAGTGAACTGAAACCCCAAGGCGAGAGTCAATATGGCAAACCCGCGGATTGTAACTGATGTCACAGCCTTTCTTGACCCAGATCTGATCGCTCAATATCAGATCACGGTCCTGCCCATCGAGATTAGGTTCGGAACTGAGAGATTTCTTATCACCTCCCGGCAGAGCTGGCAGAGGTTCTTCGAATATATCGCGGACAGGCCTGCGGAGGAGACCCAGATCTCGGTTCCCTTTGGTGCCCTCGAAGAAACATTCGACCGGCTAAGTCGGGAGACTGGGGAGGTTCTGGTCGTTCCCAGTTCTGGCAGTTTGACTGGGGCGCTTGCCCAGGCACAAAAGGCAGCTCGAGGCTTCCTGGGTAGGTGTCGCATTCAGCTCATGGATTCCATGTCTATCTCATGGGGGTTGGGCTTGCTGGTCGGATCTGCCGCCGAGGCCGCGGCGCAGGGCTATCCTCTGGATGCGATCGTACGCCGTGTCCGTGGTATGTTGCCGCATATCTATCTCATATTCGCCGTGGAACGGCTGGACTATCTGGAACGCGGCGGGCGGCTTGGGCCCGCCCAGGCTCTTCTCGGGTCCATGGTCAAGATCAATCCCATCCTGCTAGTCGAGGATGGGGAGATCGTACCGGTGGAAAAGGTACGCACACGCACCTTGGCCCTTGAAAAGCTGACAGACTTTGTAGCCGAGTTCGCTTCCATCCAGCAGGTCGTCCTTCTGAAAAGCCCCCTGGAGGGCGGCGACGGTGCCAAGCTTGCGGAACTACGCGAGCTCCTGAGCCTGGCTCTGCCTGATCAGCCCTTTGAAACCATCGAGTATGATCCGGTCTTGGCCTGCCATCTTGGGCCTGATGCCATCGGGATAGTGGTGTATGAGGGCATTTAGCGGGGCAGCGGGCCCATGGCAGGACTGAGAATCGCCACAGATAGCACTGCGGATGTTCCGCCAGGGCTGGCATCGGACTTGCAGATCGCGGTTGTCCCTTGCCAAGTGTTTTGGGGGGAGGAGGTCTATCGGGACGGCGTAGATTTGCAGCCCCAGGAGTTTTACCAGATGCTCGCCCGGAGTGCGGACCTGCCCAAGACATCGCAGCCGCCCATGAACCGGTTCGTGGAGACCTATCGGCGCCTGCTGAACGTAGAGGGGGCCGAGGCAGTGATCTCGATCCACGTTGCGGGCAATCTCAGTGGCACGGTGAACGGAGCCTGGGCTGCGGCTCAGACCCTGTCGGATCCGTCGCAAATCGAGGTGATCGATTCGGGCCAAATATCGCTGGGACTGGGCTGGGCAGTTATTGAGGCTGCACAAATGGCTCAGTCTGGGTTTTCCCGAGAGGATGTCAGCCGGGCCGTGCATGGCATGCTGCCTAGACTGCGCGCAGCAGCCATGATAGATACGCTGGAGAATCTGTACAAGGGTGGGCGCATAAGCCAGGTGACGGCAGCTCTCGGCACTGTGCTCCGGGTAAAGCCATTGATCAGGATCGAGAGAGGCCGGGTTGAAGTCATAGAGAGGGTTCGCACCCGATCTCGTGCACTGAAGCGGTTGGTGGTCATGGTGCGGAGCTGGGGCCCTCTGGCTCGGGTAGCTGTACTGCATACCGGGGCAGAGGAGTTGGCCCAAGAGCTTGTCTCTATGATTGAGGACCTGGCGCCGGATAACGAGATCATGATAGAGCCTGCCGGAGCAGCCCTGACCACACATCTTGGGATTGGCGCTGTGGGGGTGTGTGCCGTAGCCGCACCTGGCGAGGAATGGTTGGTGTTTGGCTGATATGGTCAAAATCGTTACTGATAGCACATCGGACATCCCAAGCGAGTTGGTCCGGGAGTTGGGGATCACGGTGGTCCCCAGCTACGTAACCTTCAGCGGGAAAAGCTACTTGGACGGCGTAGAGCTTTCCCGGCAGCAGTTCTACGAGAAGCTGATCTCGACCAAGGAGGTTCCGTCGACGGCGGCGCCCCCTCCGGCCTTCTACGAGCAGGTCTACCGCACCTTGGCTGCGGATGCGGAGGAGATGGTCTCCATCCATCTTGCATCCAAGTACAGCGGCATCTACAACTCGGCGCAGGTGGGCGCTCGCGAGGTCGCAGGGACTCGTATTGCCGTCGTCGATTCGGCCCAGATCACGATGGGCTATGGCTGGCTGGTGGTTGCGGCTGCCGAGGCTGCGCAGGGAGGAGCATCCTACGAGGAGATACTGGCGCTTGTAGAGGAGATGAAGCCGCGGATGCGAGTACTGGCAGCCCTTGGCACTCTTGAGTATCTCTACCGGGGTGGTCGCGTGAGTTGGGTTCGGGCGCTGGTTGGCACCCTGCTACGGATCAAGCCAATTCTGGAGATCCGCACGGGCGAGATCAATCTGGTTGAGCGGGCACGTACCACCAGGAATGCCCTCTCCCGGCTTCTTGCACTCATCCAGGATCTGGGACCTCTGGAGCGTGCTGTGGTCCTGCATAGCAACGCACCCGATCTGGCCTCGAGCTTTGCCGATGAGCTGCAGAAACTGGATCCCGGCTGGACGCGGTTCATCGCGCAGGCTGGTGTGACCATTGCCAGCCACGCCGGGCCTGGTGCTGTGGGTGTAGCTTGTGTGACGAAATGATGCGAGCGAAATCTAGTTTGGAGGCGTAATGCCGACCGCTTTTGAAAAGCTGGAGAAGATTCTAAAACTGGAGCAGAGTCAGGGGTTTGAGGATACTGCCGTGATAGGTGGGCTATACGGCTTTGCCAAGAACTGGCGGCAGGAAGCCCTGCATGAGACTCAAGATCAGGCTAAAATCAACCAGATCAACGAGATGGCCGACCGGATGCAGCGCTATGCCCAGGATGACCCGGCGGAACGTAGACGGACTATCGACGCTTTGCTGGAAAAGCTTGAACAGGAGAAGGAGGGGGACCAGGAGCGGATCTCCCGTCAGCCGCCCCTGCAGAAGCCAGGTGCGGCACAGCCACAGCAGACCAGACCGGCACCCCCAGTAGCTGCGCCGGCTGAGCGTACGGGTACCGGCTTGGATGCACCGGTACAGACGCTGCCTGGCGTTAGCACAGCCTACACAGCGCGCCTGAAACGTCTGGGAGTCGAGACTGTAGGTGACTTGCTCTACCATTTTCCCCATCGCTACGATGACTATAGCTCGCTCAAGCCGATTGCCGAGCTGGAATATGGCGACGAAACCACGGTGATCGGAACGATCTGGGAGACCCGCAGTCGCAGATCGCGCGGCGGTAGGGAGATCATCACCAGTGTAATTGCCGATGCCTCCGGGACCATTGAAGCAGTCT
>JASFLR010000531.1:0-3435 GCA_050117995.1 Anaerolineae bacterium | reverse complement strand
GGCGAAAACGTACCAGGCAATACGTCCTCCATAGCGGAGCATATCATAGAATGGAAGGAAGACGGGTAAAAAGACTGTGGCGTCAAGTTCATCCCAGGCCACACCGATGGGGTGCAGCGTGAGCAGTACGGCGCCCGTCACCGAGAGTATGTGGTGGGCATCCACAAAGGAACGACCAAAGATCTTCATCACATGCCTCTTGTAGTAGGAAGAGACAATGGCCAAAAAGACGGCAATATAGCCCAGCAAGGCCAGATCGCGCACGATCCAGCGGAGGAGGGTACCGTCCGTTCGCCAGGCCACCAGAGCGCTGGCCGCTGCCAGAATGCCAGCAGCAGTCCAACTCACGTACCATGCGGGTCTCGTTCTTTTTGCTTTTGCCTTTGCCGAACGTGCCACTCGGATCCTCCTCTATCGACTGGTGGTGTTCTCAGCGTCTCGCCGGCGGCGCAGCCATTTTTCGAGTTCGACCGGCAGATGATGCTAGTGTTTGCCCAGCAGAACCTGCATGATTTACTCCTTGGCTTGTGCCAGATCATCGCGAATGACCTGGCTGAGCGGGATGCCCACACGATAGGCGGCTGATGCCAAAGCGTGCGCAGTCACCGGACCGGCGAAGAGCAACAGGGCGATCAAGACCAGGCCCTTGCCCAGTCCCAGAGGCGTCCAGGCTACCGCCCCAAGCAATAGCAGCACCGCGCCAAATGCACCCACCTTGCCCACGGTGTGCAACCGGCTATAGACGTCCGGGAGCCGCAAGTAGCCCAGCACGCCCAGCACGGAAAAGGCTGTACCAGCAACCACGGCGAGAATCGTTACCAATTGAAGCACAATCTCCATCTCCATCTCCCTCTAGCTGCCGCCTTCAACCATGGGACTATCAGCCCCCTGCCACCTCAGAATATCTGCTCGTCGGCGACGTACTTGGCCAGGGCAATCGTACTGATAAAGCCCAGCGCCGCCAGGCCAAGGGCTGCATCGATGTAGATGCTATTCCGCTCGATGAGCGCCAAGAGGACCAAGATCGCCAGCGTCAGGATATTGAGCAGGTCGGAGGCAGTCAGCCGATCAATAGTGTTTTCGCCGAGCCACAGCCGCCACAGTACTGCAGCGAGCAGGGCAACATGAACCAGTAGGGCAAGATACAGAACATAGGTCAGCACAGTCGTCATTGGAGGCCTCAGCTTTCCATTTGCTCAACTCACGGAAAGATCTTACGCAGCAATTCAAGGCGCAACCGCTGCGCTTCGGCTACATATTCGGTAGCCTGGGTTGCATCCAACGCGTGGGTGTACATCACGCCGCCCTCACCGATCTCAATCACCATCTCTCCAGGAGCCAGGGTGATTGCGTGAGCGCTGAGAGCCGTGGCCAGCTCGGAATCACAGCCCGTAGGTATAGCAATGATGCCCTGCTTGACCGGCAAGGCCGGATCGAGCACAATGCGGGCTACAACCAGACCACTCTTCACTGCATTCAGGATGACAAGGAACAGATAGCGGCCCAGGGCGAACAGTGCTGCCGGCAGCCGCCGGAGCTCAAACCTGCCGCGTGGTGGCTGTAGCAACGCCGTCAACCCTACCGCGATCAAGAGGCCCAAGGCCAGGTTGCTCAGCTCCAGGTTCGATGTCAGGGCCAGGTACACCAGCCATAGACCCAGGATCATCCAAAACGCCATCGTCTATCCTCCCAACACTGCCCGGATGTAGGACTGCGGATCGCCCAGCCAGGTGGCCGTGGCCTCTGACAGGCAGACCAGCGGCTCGGGCCACAGGCCCAGCAGGAGCACGGCAGCGATCAGCAGCGCCGGGGCCAGCAGCTGGTCACCCTTGGCTTTGACCTTAGCACCCTCGGCGGGGCGCTGCCACCAGATGCGCTGAAAGGCGCGCACCACATAGACCAGGGTCAGGACGCTCACCAAGCCCGCCACCGCCAGCGTAGCGAATTGCCCGGCCTCGATTCCGCTGCGAAAGAAGATCATCTTGCTGACAAAGCCGTTGGTGGGTGGAACGCCCATCAGGGCCAACCCACCCACGAAGAACAGAAGCCCGGTCAGGGGCATGTACCTGCCCAGGCCAGCCACCACGTCAAAGGCTGCCGTCTTGACGGGCGCCCGGCTTGCTACGGCGCCTGCCAGCATCAGCAGCGCCGCCTTGATCAGGCTGTGGTTGACGGCAAAGACCAGGGCCGCAGCCAGCGCCCCTCGGCTGCCCCATCCAACAGCCACCAGGATAAAACCCACCTGTGCCAGGGTCGAGTAGGCCAGCATCCGTTTGGCGTTGTGGGTGCCCAGTGCCCCCAAGCCGCCGTAGACAATGCCGGCCAGGCCCAGCACGACCAACAAGCCCTGCACCGAGGCCGCCTGCTCGACAAAGAGCAGGGTCGTCATCCGCAAAAAGCCATAGACGCCCAGCTTGACCACAACCGACGAAAGCATGGCGCTGACCGCCGTCGGCGAGGCGGTATGAAAGTCGGGTTGCCAGAAGTGGAAGGGAAATACCGCGCTCTTGACCATGAAAGTGGCGATCAGCAGGGCGATAGCCACCGGCAGCAGCGGTGTGTCGGGCGCGGCAGCAATGCGGCGGGCCAGGTCAGCCATGTTGAGCGTGCCATAGGAGACATACAGGCTGCCTATGGCCAGCAGCAGCGTGGCTGAGGCCAGCAGGCTCATGTAGAAATACTTGAACGCCGCCTCCGTGCCCAGGCGGTCATCCGAAATAGCAGTCAGGATGGTGCCGGAAAAGACCAACAGCTCGGTAAAGACGAACAGGTTGAACAAATCGCCGGTGAGCATGGCCCCCGTCAGGCCGGCTCCCATTGTCAAAAAGATCGGGTAGAAGGCCGGATAGCCCACCACACGGTCGCGGCTGCCCAGGGCATAGACGATGCCCATTGTCAGCACCGCCTGGCTCATGACGGCCATCGTCGCCGACAGCAGGTCGCCCACCAGCGAGATACCCACGGGCGCGGGCCAGCCGCCCGACTGGAAAACAACCGCCCCCCCACTCGACCAGACGCGGGCCAGCAGCCAGCTGCTGGCTGCCAGGCTGGCCAGCATCACAGCCAGTGCCCACCCAGCCTGTAGCCGCGGCCGCTTGCGCAAGAGCAAGGCCACCGCCGAGCCGGCCAGCGGCAGAAGAATGGGCAACAGCACCAGGTGGACGTCCATCGTTTGCCTCAACCTCGCAGCTCGTCGATCTCGTCCAGATCGCTGGTCCGGTAGCGGGCCGACAGCACGATGAGCAGGGCCAGCACCAGGCTGATGCCGCCCATGCTGATCACGATGGCGGTCAGGATCAACGCCTGGGGCAGGGCGTCGCTGCGCTGGCCGACGGCGTCGGCATAGGCGGCCACGAGGCCCTGGTAGGCGCCGGTGCTGAGCAGAAAGAGGTTGACGGCCGCGGCCAGCAGGATCAGGCCAATGGCCGAGCGGAT
>JASFLR010000530.1:0-3438 GCA_050117995.1 Anaerolineae bacterium | reverse complement strand
AACGCCCGGATGTGCCGGACCAGTTGGACGAACAACGCCTCGTCGACGCGGTCGCGGACGAGGTACTCGTGGGGCCAGGTGCCGGCGTAGGTCTTGGCAAAGGTCCACGTCTCCCCGTCGACAAATACCTTGATCTGGGCTGGGAGCTTCACCGTCTCACCCAGTTCCGCTTTCAGGCTTCTTGTAGCTGAGCCAGGTTGCGAAGAGGGCCAAGGCGATGGCAGCGAATATTGAGATGACACCCATGGGTACTTCGGTCAGGCTAGGACATACCGCGTCGAAAGCGGTTGTCTTCTGCAACATGGTCCAGACGACAAAAGCTGCTGGCGGGATGAGCATACGGAGCGTGTCCTGCCACTGCCACTTCTTCTCCTCCTTGTGCAGAGAGATGCACAGGGGTACGACGTACAATAGGATGCTCAAGCCCACAAGACCCCAGAAGGCCCAGGACAGGACTGCGGGTTCGGTGATCGTGGTCACAGCGGCTACCTCGCCAGTTGCCTCAGTAGTCTCTGTGGTGAGGTTGAGTATCGCCGCATGCGCTGCGAGTATCTCGGCGGGCACCAGCGCTGTAACCGATTCCACAAAGGCGCTGACGGTCTCACTTGGCGCGACGGCTGCAGCGCCGGCCCCAGCGCCGCTGAGTCTTCTCGCCCTGGGAATGGTGGCGTATACAAGCGTGCTCATGGCCTGTCTCCTTTCTGTCTCCGGTAAGAGGTCTCCAGCGATCAGTAAGCCCGCAGCACGAGTGGAAGATAGATGCGTTGCAGCGGCACCAATAAAGCCAGATTATCGTAGCCGTGCGCACCGACCACGGTAGCGATGTCCGTGGCCTTGCCGGTTGAAGGGTTGACGACAAAGATCGGGTCGGGGTTGTTGTTGCTGATGCCCCACAGGTTTCCGTAGCTGTCAAAGGCAAGACCTCCGTCCTGCACGGTGACGTTTACCAAAGGTCCGACAGGTGTGGCGGCACCAGTGGCAGTGTCGATGGTGACCAGGTTGTTCGCGCCATCCCCGCCCAGCCCGTACAGGGCAGGTCCGTAGGCCGTCAGCGCCGTTACCTTCTGACCCAAAGGCCCGATTAGGGTGGCCTGACCGGTATCCCGGCGAACAGAGTAGAGATTCTGCGTGCCGTTGTCGACCAGCCACAAGTGGCCTGCCCAATCAAACGCCAGGCCAGGGTCTTCGACGCCAACCCCTAGAGATCCGGCATAGGCTCCCCCACCAGTAGTCAGATCTAGGGTGACCAGGTAGTCAGAACCGTCATCGACACCGTAGAGTGTGCCGTCGGGCGCAAAGGTCAATGCCTCAATGTTATCATAGTTTGTCGACCCGACGTCGAATACGATACCGAGGTTCAAGTAGAGCAGCCAAAGGTGGTCCGCATCGTCGGAGTCCACAGCGTAGGCCACCGGCGCAGGCGGGATGGCGAGGCTTTCGATGCCAGCCAGACCGAGTGTGATGGTCCCCTGGACCGTGGCAGCGCCCGAGCCCGTGTCAATGTTGAAAACCGTAGCCGGAATGGTGTCGGTGATGCCCCACAGGCTTCCCTCGGCGTCAAAGCCGAGGCCGCCGTTCTGTACCGTCACAGTGCCCAGGGACCCGACCGGTGTCGCCGCGCCGGTGGCGGTGTTGATGGTGACCAGGTTGTTCGTGCCGTCCCCACCCAGGCCAAAGAGCTGCATGCCGCGCGCTGCCAGCCCGGTCACCTGCTGGCCTAGAGTCCCGATGATCGTGGCGTGCCCGCTGCGCGGATCGACGGAATAGAGATTCTGCGTGGAGTTGTCAACCATCCACAGGTTGCCCAACACGTCGAAGGCCAGGCCTGGACCGTCGATCTCAACGCCGAGATAGCCGACCTGGCTGCCCGCACCTGTGACCAGATCGATGGTAATCAATTCCTCGCGCACGGCATCGATACCGTAGAGCGTGCCGTTGGGCGCAAAGGCGAGCGCCTCTACATTGCCATAGCCCACGGGGCCCATGTCGGTGGGCAGTCCGCTATCCAGATCGATCATCCACAGGTGATCGGTGCCGCCCGCGTCAACGACGTAGCCGGCGTGCGATGTGTTGATCAGGCACCATTCGTTCAACGTGCCCAAGTCACCGCCAGCGTGGTCAGAGACGGTCAGCCGCCAGGTGCCCTTGAGGTTCTCTCCGTCGAAGGCATACAGAGGGTTGTTCGGAATGAAGGTACCTTGAATCGCCGGGACGGCTACCGCACATTCGTCCTCGACTGGCGTGGGCCCTTCATCATCGAGGCCAGCAACGATCGAGTCCTCCGAGCAACCGAAGGGACCCAAGGCCGGTACCCCGGGCTGGTCAATGATGGTCACGCTGGTGCCCGTCTCGACGTGCTCGATGGTCACCCTAAGATCACCGACCCAAGTGTGGGTTATGCTGACATAGATGTTCAGATCCCCTATGAAGGCACCATTCAGTACTTCGATCTCGCTCGTCACGCCGACGGGGTTATTGTCTGGGATGGCCACGGCAGGACTTGCACAGGTGGTGACAGACTCTGGTGCTCGGGTGCTGGGAGTGGTGAGGGGTTCTGTACCAGCGGTGACATCGTCTCCCTGCTCCAACGTATTCCGGTTAGCTTTGCTTGGGGGATCCTCGGCGCTGACTGCTACCGGCGAGGCAAGCCCGCCTGTCGTTGCCAGCAGCAGCACGAGCAACATGACGAGCGCCGCCCACCGTTGTGCCTTGTATACAGCTACCATTGTGATGCTCCTTTCTTCCCAAGGGGGTTGCGCTGCTCAGGCGAGCAGCGTAGCTGACTTTGATTTCTTTATGGCAGCGAGAATCATGGATCTTTGATGGCGCACCTCCTTTGCAGGAGAAAGCGGATGTGGCACACAAACGGAACCTGCCAGCGCCCGCGCCGGGCTAGCCGCTGTGCAGCGCCTCGAACTCCTCGACGGTCATGCCGAAAAGGACTTCATCGTGGTACTGCCCGCCGTAGAACCATCTGCGCCTCACCCGACCTTCCTCGGTGAAGCCCAGCTCCTTGTGGAGCGCGATAGAAGCCGCGTTGGTTTGGATGCAGGCCGAGTTGCACTTCTGGTAGCGTCGCTCGCGGAACCCGTATCTCAGGAGGATACTCACAGCTTCTTTAGCATAGCCCTGTCTTCGGAAGGGCCGGTCAATGACTATGCCAAAGCTAAAGACACCGTTCTTGCGATCGCGGCTGTGGTACGAGATACCGCCCACGTTCTCACCCGCCAGCGACTCGATGGTAAAAACTCTGACGCCGTCTGCGTCTTTGCAGTCTACCAGCTTTTCCAGGGAGGACCGGAGCGCCTCCACCGAGGTTGGCAGCTCAACGCCGAGCTGGAGTGCCTGTCGAGAGGGGCTGTCAAGACTGGCGATGAAGGCGGCCTCAGCGTCATCAAGTCGCAGAGGGCGCAGCCTGACCTTGTCGCCCTGCCAAAA
>JASFLR010000529.1:0-3441 GCA_050117995.1 Anaerolineae bacterium | reverse complement strand
ACCTCTGCCACCTGGCCCTCGCGCGACAGAGGAGCCATGTGTACAGCATACCACGCATCGCGGCGGGTATTGCTCAGCACCTCCAACTCCAGGTACTCACCCCGACCGCTTTTCAAGACCCGGCCCATCGCCTCTTCAGCAACGGCCCGATAATCCGGTGCCACAAAGCCCAGCATATCTACACCCACAATATCATCGGCGGGGAGCATCTCCTGCTCGCTGTCACGATCGCGCGCCTGTGGAGCCGCCCTCCTCCCCGGGTACAGCAATTCGGCCGGGGCACGGTTGATATAGCGCACCTGGAAATCTGAGCCTATTGTCACCACCAGGACCGGTGCATTCTCCACCAGAAAACGCCACCGCTCCTCCGAGGCCTTGAGCGCCTCCTGCGCCTGCTTCCGCTCAGAGATGTCGGCCAACAATCCGTGAACGCCGGCGACGCGCGATCCCTCCAGGGTCGGGTTGCTGGATGTCAGCGTCCAGCGGATATCGCCCGATTTGGTCAGCAGTCGATATTCGTTGGTCTGCCTCAAGCCCGCAAGGACACTGCCAAAGGCCTCGCGAATTCTGAGTTGGTCGTCCGGATATACGAACTGCGCGTAGCGGCGCCCGATGAGTTCCTCGGGCCGGTATCCCAGCAGCGCCTCGATCGAGGGACTGACGTAGCTGACATACCCTTCTCCATCAACAACATAGACTACCTCGCTCATGTCCTCGACCAGGCGACGGTACTTCTCTTCGCTCTCGCGGAGGGCAGCCTCGGCACTCAGCCGCTCGGCTACCTCGGCTCGGAGCTCTACGTTGATCCTGGCCAGATCCGCGGTCCTATCCTTCACCCGCTGTTCAAGCGTGTCATGGGCCTGGCGCAGCGCCTGATGCGATTGCTCAATCTCGGTCACCAGAGCCGCCCGGATCGTCTCCTGTTCCGTCAGCACGATCTTGCACGCCTCGTCGAAGAACCCAGTAGCGATCCCTCCCAGCATCTGTGCCAGCCGGGACAAGTACTGCTCGGTGCCCTCCTCGGGGCGCACATCATAGAGCTCCTGTCCCAGCACGCGTAGCGTCTGGCCCAGGGCCTCAGCCTGGAGGTAGTGCAGCCGGCCCAGCACCACGCCAAAGTCCTGGCCCAAACCATCAGGCGACGCCTCAACCAACAGGTCCATCACCCTGCCGGTCAGATCGAACAACTCCTGGCGGACCTGCTGACCGCTCTTGGCAGGATAGCAGGTGTTGGCAATGGCTGCGTACCATTTCTCAGCAATGGCCTGACGGTGCGACTCTAGCCTGCTGCGTAGACCCAATGCGACCCTCAAATCTCTGTGTCTTTCTCCTGACGGATGTCAATATCCCTACTATTATAGCACAAAAGCCGCCGCCTTGAAAACTTGCCCCCCTGCTTTTTCGCCAGCTCCCCCCACAGCCATCTCGAGATTGCCCACAACGCCACGCCCTCCAAGATTGCGCTTCCCGACAACCGATGCTATAATCAGGGAACGAGAGGGGAAATATGGCCAAAAAGGCACGCACGCCCATCCAAGAGTACGATGACACCTTTGCCATCGAACTGCCCGGTAACGCACCACCGCAAGAGCGCGACCGGCTGTCCGATCAGGCCATGGTCGTCGCCTATGACCGGCGTGGCCCGCGGCCCCGCTGGCGGCTGCGTGCCCTGATCTTTGATCGCGAAGAATGGACGCGCTCGGGTATTCGGCGCTGGTGGGCCGTCCACGAGGTGGTCTTTCTCGCAGAGGACCAACTCGACAAGCCCATACCCGAGATCTGTCGCTCCTACCCGCCGCCCAATCCAGGCCTGCCGTCCATCATCCTCTGTCATCGAAACACCCCGCTGGTACCAGCACGAAAGCAGATCCGGGCCCTGAAGCGACGGAAAAGCCCTCCATCGCACGGTTCCGGCTAACCCATAGACTACACAGAGATGAAACAGGCAATCATCATCATTGGCGGCTACAATGCCCTTTGGACCGCTTACCTGGGCATGGCCCGCCACCTGGAGGACGTCAGCGGTCTGCCGGCTGTTGGCGCACCGCTGGCACCCTGGGACTGGTTCACGCTGCGGTCGACAAAAGATGGCAGCCACATGATGCGCAAAGTGCGTGAAACTGTCGACTGGGCGCGCCGGAAGCTTCAGGCCGAGCGCTTTGTGATCGTCGGTCACAGCGCCGGCGGGCTGCTTGGTCGTCTATATCTGCATGACGGGCCAGTCTGGGGCGAGCGCTATGCCGGGGTGGAGCATGTCGACACACTGATCACACTTGGCAGCCCCCACTGCGCTGACAAGGGCACCCGTACCGGATGGCACCTCACCGATGAAGCGAACAGGCTGGTCCCCGGCTGCCCCTATGCGGACCGCGTTCGCTACGTGACTGTGGTGGGTCGCGCCGTCGAGGGGCAGCCTCTGGGAAATCACGAGCAACGCCGTGCTTTTCACGGCTACCAGTACTTTTCCCCGTGGAATGATGCATGGGGCGACGGCATCATCCCGCTGTCGGGTGCCCAACTCGACGGTGCGGAGACTGTCGTGCTGGAGGGCGTGACTCACTCGCGTAAGTACGGTCGAGACTGGTACGGAGCCTCCCGCGAGATTGTCCGCCGCTGGTGGCCCAAGGCTTCCCTCGATGGCCACAAACATGCCTAGCGATCCAGTAACCTTTCCCCACGCAGCCAACTATACCGTCTTCCTGTCCGGGCCGCCCGGCTGCGGCAAGACCACCCTGGGCGTACGCAGGGTGGAGCACCTGCTCGACCAGGGCGTTCCTGGCGAGCAGATCCTGATCCTGGTCCCACAGCGCACCCTGGCAGCGCCCTACTATGAGGCGCTGCGTGCACCCGAGGCGCCCGCCGGCAGCATGGTCACCGTCGCCACCATCGGCGGCCTTGCCAGGCGCACATTGGAGCTATTCTGGCCCCTCGTCACCGAGCCCGCAGGTTTCAGGCCCAACTACCCACCGCACTTTTTGACGCTGGAAACGGCCCAATACTACATGGACCGCGTCATCGAGCCCTTTGTAGAGGCCGGGGCCTTTGACGGTGTCACCATCCCGCGCCCGCGGCTGGTCAGCCAGATCATCGACAACCTGAACAAGGCAGCCGCCGTCGGCTTTGCGCCTGAGGAGATTGCATCCCGCCTCAAGACTGCCTGGAGCGGCGATTCAGCCACGCTGCGCATCTTTGACCAGGTACAGGCCGTGGCCCTTGCCTTCCGCCAGGCCTGCCTCAAAGGGAACCTCCTGGACTGGTCCCTGCAACTCCAGACCTTCCAGCGCCACCTCTTGCCGCTGCCTGAGCTGCGCCGGTACCTGCTCAGCGGCTATCGCCATCTCATCGTGGATAATGCCGAGGAAGATATCCCCGCCAGCCACGACCTGCTCAGAATCTGGCTGCCCCTCTGCGAGTCTGCCCTGGTCATCCACGACACCGACG
>JASFLR010000528.1:0-3453 GCA_050117995.1 Anaerolineae bacterium | reverse complement strand
CCAATCTTCGTCAGCGTCCTCCCAGTCGTCATCGTCGTCATCATCAAACAAGTCGTCCGAGTCGTCTTCCCACGCGAGCCCGTCCTCTTCATCCCCAACCAGGTCAAGGTCGCCAGCATCCTGAAGAGTCAAGCAGCCATTGTCTGGCTCATATATGATTTCCTCAGCAATGCAGACGCCGTCATCCCAGAACAGACAGAAGCTAGCCCGACAAATGATGTGAGTCATCTCTACTCCTTTCCCGAATCGCCGTTTAGAGAAACGAGTTCAGAAGTCAGTGAGCAAACAGAGACTGAGTTCAGCCATCACCCGCCCTACTCCGACCTCCGCAAGTAAAGCTCTTCCAATAGGTTGACGACACCAGCCGCATCGTCCAGATCGAACTGGGGGACCGACACGTCCACAGGATAGTCAGCCATGATGCCGATAAGCTCTGCCGGCTGGCAGATCAACTCCGTACTCCGCTCCTGGCGGGTGACCTCGATTTTCGGCTTGTTGCCGCGCTTGTAGCCCTCCGTTATGACCAGATCAACGTCGCCCATTAGGGGTATGATGCTGTCCAGTTGCATCTCCTCATCAACACTGCGGATCAGGGCCATCCTGTGCGGGCCGGACACGACCACTGCATCGCTTCCCGCCCGAGCGTGACGCCATGAATCCTTGCCGGGCTTGTCGATCTCAAAGCCGTGGGTATCATGTTTGACCGTGCCAACTCGATAGCCACGCATCTTGATCTCACGTATCACCAGCTCGAGTGCAGTTGTCTTGCCCACACCGGACTTGCCCACGACCGAGATTACGGGAACGTGCCCCACCTCGCTCACAAGTCAATACCCTCAGGCCAATCGAGCATCTGTACTACGACCTCGCTGCCAGCCTCAACTTGATAGGTGCCCTCAGGGACAATTGCCAGGCCATTCGCTTTTGACATGGAGGTGAGGACACCAGATCCTTGCTCCCCCGTTGTACGCGCGTGATAGCGTCCCCCTCGCTGCGACACGATCACGCGGATAAAGCCGCGACGACCACTGTTCGTGACTGACTCTTCCAGTACCGCCTGGACCTGGGGCTTGGCAAGGTTGGTATGACCCAGCATCCGAAGTATGGCAGGTCGAGCGAACTGCTCAAAAGAAACCATAGCCGATACAGGATTTCCCGGGAGCCCGATTAGCGGCACCCCACCTTCCAGCAGCCCAAAAGCCAGCGGCTTGCCGGGTTTCATTCGAACTTGCCAGAACTGCATCTCCCCTTCGCTGCCCAGCACATCTTTGACCACGTCATAGTCACCGACCGATACGCCACCCGAAGTAAGGAACAGATCGGCCCCCGCCCCCAGACCGGAGCGGATCTTGTTGGTCAGGTCCGCCCTGGTATCCCGAGCAATTCCCAGCCGGATGGGGATGCCCCCAGTGCGCCTGACCAACGCGGCGTTAGTATATTCGTTGGAATTTCGGATCTTGCCCGGCTGCAGCGGCTCATGGACCTCTAGCAACTCGTCGCCCGTAGCCAGAATCGCGACCCTCGGTCGCCGGTGGACCGATACAGACTCGTGGCCGAGGGATGCCAGCACCCCAATTTCCTGTGCCCGGATTGCGCGGCCAGGAGCCAGCACCTGCTCTCCCACGTAGATATCCTCGCCCGCAGGTCGGACGTGATCCCGCGCCTCGACAGCACTGCGTACCATGATCTCATCAGCTGGGGCTACCAGACGTTCATCCTTGGGGCGGTCAAAGTCACTCGTGTCCTCGTAGGGGACCACGGCATCGGCGCCTTCAGGCATAGGGGCGCCTGTCATGATGCGAATGGCCGTCCCGGGCAGCAGACTCTTTTCAGCCACAGAGCCTGCTGCGACACTGTCGATCACTCTTAGCTTCACCGGCGACTCGGGCGTAGCAGACGCGACGTCCGCAGACCGTACCGCATAGCCATCCATCGCCGAGTTATCAAAAGGTGGCACTGCGATGTCAGAGACAACCTCCTCCGCCAGGATCCTACCCTGCGCGTCCAGAATTGAGACCTGCTCAGGGTCCAGGGGCTGAACATGACTCAAGATCGCTGCCAGTGCCTCTTCTACACTTATCACGTCGGTTACTCCGAAGAATCTACCGAGATCCGCTGAACTGCACCAGACAAAGGATGGGTAGCAGCCCGGCAGGCATACACCCTGGCTGCCTTGGGCGCATCATACCCGAAAACCGGTTGGTTGTCAAAAGCCTATGCAACGAGCTTTAGCCACTCAGGGCGTCTCCTCTTTCCACAACATCACGCGCTGTACGAAGGTTAGCCCAAGGCGCAGTCACGGGTGTTACACAGCCAGTGCCCAGGATAAAGCGTCGCCCACCTGTCTGTTGGAGCGCCTCCTCAGCCTCACGGCGCACCTCGTCCGGTGTACCCCTAAGCATTGTGTCCCACTGCCGTAGCCCGCCCAGCACTGCCCCCTTGACTCGTTCCTGTCCCTCGCGCAGCGATGGCGGTGTCTCACGATCGTGCCAGTTGATCACCTGCACCGGGTAGTCAGCTACCAGATCAAACATGACCCGATTGCCGTGCAAATGCAGCACATTGAGCCACAGCCCGCTCGCTGCATCGAGCAGACGACGATCAAAGCGAGTGCCGAACTCCTCGTATTCGCGTTCACACATCAACTCGTAGCTTGCATGTTGCACAGCCAGGAAAATGCCGTCGATACCCTGATCTCGGGCTGCTTCGATAAACCGCACGGTCGTGGCTGTGATCGTCTCCAAACCTGTGCGCACGGCAACCGGATCTTGACGCAGGTGCGCAACCAGATGCTCCTTGCCCACCAGATTCTTAGCCTGTGAGAGTGGGTTGAATATGGTCTGGATAATGGGAACCTCGTCGCCAACTGCATCTCGAATCTGCCCAAGGCAACGGAGCTGAGAGCCCAAGGCACCCTGGTCCGGCTCAAGTCGCTGAAGCGCATACCAGTGTTCGAGCATGCGGACAGGGTAATGGCTGTATTCGCGGGTCCCTTCTTGGTTGCCCAGCCAATAGTCCTCCACTCCCCAGTCGCGGACGCAGTAGCTGCTGGCGGGCGTCACCTTGATGAAGTCAAAGTCGTATTGGTTCTGAAATGCTACCGTGGACGCAGCCAGACTCGCCGGATCTTGATCGTCTCCGGGAAAGTGCCGCCACAAGGCCACGGGGGTCCGGTCTGTGGACTCCCCCTGGATCGTTGCCTGCAATCGCTCACGCTTGCTCATAGTTTCCATGCTGTCTTGCCCTCCTGGCGCTATTGTGCCATAGACAACAGTTTTGCGCAAAGAAACTATAGTTGAGCACTAGATCACCCAAGCCGCGAAAGCACCCCCTTGCCAGCAAGTTAGATAGGTGATATACTAGTGTCATCTTACCTGGAGGAGCGCTATGAGCCTGCAGATTGGGATTGTGGGCTTGCCCAATGTTGGCAAAAGCACCTTGTTCAACGCGCTG
>JASFLR010000527.1:0-3458 GCA_050117995.1 Anaerolineae bacterium | reverse complement strand
GTTAGCATTCGCGATAACTGCGCCTGGGTACACGCCAACGATCCTGCGGGCGCGACGAGAAAGGCCAAGGAGGAGATGCGGGTTGGCGTCGCTCGCTCGCGGACTCTGCAGCCCTACCGAAAAGAGAGCCGCGATATCAACCACGCGGCCCTGGTAATCGGCGGTGGCCTGGCTGGCATGACGTCGGCACTGGCCATTGCGGACGAAGGATATGATGTCTGCCTGGTAGAGCGGAGCGATAAGCTGGGCGGCAACCTGCGTCGCATGTACACAACCGCAGAGGGGCCAGACCCTCAGAAGCTGCTCCAATCACTCGAGGAACGTGTCCGTGGTCACGAGCACATCACCTTGCACCACAATACCGAGCTCATTGGATTCGAAGGTCGCCTGGGCAACTTCCGGTCCCGCCTGAGCCACGCGGGCAATGGCGACCCGGCACACTGCTGGGACATAGAGCACGGCGTTGCCATCGTGGCTACAGGTGGTCGGGAATACGATGGTGGTACACTATCATACAGCGATGATTCGCGCGTTGTCACTCAGCTGGAACTCGAGAAGCAACTCGCCGAGGGCGTTGACGCCATTCGGGAGCTTGGCCAAGTCGTCATGATCCAATGCGTCAACCCGCCAGAGCAGCAAGTCCGCTACTGCAGTCGCATCTGCTGCACCAACGCCATGAAAAACGCCATCGCGCTCAAGCAGATCAACCCTGACTGCCAGGTGTATGTTCTCTACAAGGACCTGATGACTTATGGATTCCGCGAGGAATATTATACCAAGGCAAGGGAGCTGGGTGTGATCGTTTTGCGGTACTCGGAGGAGGATGAGCCACAGGTACAGGTCCGCTCTGGACAGCTTGAGGTGCGAGTCCGCGACGCCATCCTCGATCAACCCCTCACCTTCTCACCCGATCTCCTGGCCCTGTCAGTGGCAATCCTGCCAGCTGAGACAAACGAGAGGCTGGCATCGCTGCTGAATGTACCCCTTTCCAACCAAGGCTTCTTCCTGGAGGATAACCTAAAGCTGCGTCCCATGGACTTTACGCGAGAGGGCATCTTCCTGGCGGGTCTGGCTCATTTTCCCAAGTTCATTGAGGAGACCATTTCCCAGTCATTGGCCACGGCAGCACGCGCCATGACCTTTCTGACCAAGGATCGTCTCGAAGTTGGGGGAACGATCGCCGTTGTAGACCAAGCCAAGTGCGTTGGATGCCTGACCTGCGTGCGGGTCTGCCCCTTCCAGGTTCCCAGCATCGATCCAACGGCTGTCGGTGTGGGCCAGATCAAAGGAGCAGCCTATATCGAGCCGTCGATCTGCACAGGATGTGGTATCTGCACAAGCGAGTGCCCGGCAGATGCGATCCAACTGCGGCATTACCGAGATGAACAACTCGTGCTGGCTGACGAGCCTATCCTGGGCCAATGGGTGCCAGCATAACTGTGGAGAGCAACAATGACTAGCCATACAGACAACGGTTTTGAGCCAGAACTTACCGCATTCACTTGCATCTACTGTGGGAGCATGGCTGCAGATACTGCAGGCGCCCTGCGCCTGACCTATCCCGCCACTGTCAAGCTCTTCCGCTTGCCCTGCACAGGAAAGGTGGACGTGGAGTACATCCTGAAGGCATTCGAGGAAGGGGCCGACGGTGTATATGTCGTCGCCTGTCCAGTTGGCAACTGTCACCATGAGCAAGGGAACGTACGGGCTGGCAAACGGATTGAGTATGCCCGCGAGCTCCTGGAGGGAGTTGGAATTGAGGGTGAGCGACTCGACATCTTTTACTTGACGGCCAGCCAGGCACACGCATTTGCCAATGCTGCCGAGCAGATGACCGAGAGGATTCGCAAACTGGGCCCAAGCCCGCTAAGAAAGAAGTCGTCAGGCTGACCCGCAGTTGGTTCGGAACAGCAAGGTACCAACGCCCCAGGGCGGAACCAATGGACACGAACTCAGTTTGACCAGGGCTGACGGCGGACGGCAGCATTGTACGGGTGGAGGCCGCTCCGGATTCGGGCGACCAGAAGCAACAGGCGGCCAGTTCGAGGTCGAACCCTCTGGGAGCTAGGAAGATATTTGGCAGGAAGGAGAGGGCGAGAGTGTTACAGCAGATCAAGCAACAGATTGAACGGCTCCAAGGATTGGGTGCAGACTATGCGGATGTCCGCTGGGTGCCCATCGAGGAGAGCAGTTACCTACTGATGTGGAATGGAAACTTGAAAGAGTCTGTCCTAGACCGCGAGAGCGGGCTCGGTGTCAGGGTACTCTACAAGGGTGCCTGGGGATTCTCCGCTGCGTCTGACCTGAGAGATCTGCCGGCGATATTCGACAAAGCACTGGACAATGCCCGCGCCGCTTCTCAAAGGGTGACATTCCCGGTGCGCCTGGCAGACAAAGAGGCCATCCAGGCCAAATTCGAGAGTCCCTGTCAGATCAACCCATTCCAGGTCCCCCTTGCCGAAAAAGTAGCCTTTATGAAAGAGATGGACGAGAGGCTCGATCAACCAGGGGTTTTCCAACGAATCGCAGACCTGAACTTTATCCGGAAGCAGATAATCTTTGTAGACTCGGAAGGAAGCGAGATCGAAAAGCTCATCACCGAGGTCTTTGCCGGACTCCAAGTCCTCGGGCGGGATGAAGAGGGAGAGACGCACGAACGGAAATTCTCGCTAGGCCGGGACGGTGCCAGCACTCGTGGCTGGGAATCGATAGACCAGCAGGTCTTCGCTGAGAATGCCGATCGTATCGTCAAGGAGATGAACCGGGTGCTTGTGGCGGATCAGTGCCCAAAGGATGATCGAACGGTCATCCTGTTGCCGGACATGATGTGGCTGCAGACCCACGAGACTATCGGCCATCCCCTGGAACTGGATCGGATCCTGGGCTATGAATTGGCCTACGCTGGCGGCTCATTTGTGACTCTTGATGACTTTGGCAGCCTCCGGTATGGCTCGGAGAAGCTTACGGCTAGAGCGGACGCCACGCTGCCCAATACCCCGGGTAGCTTTGGCTATGATGACGATGGCGTCCCCTGCCAAAACACCGTTCTCATCGACAAAGGTATCCTGGTCGGCGCGATAACAGGCCGCCAGATGGTTGAGGAAGCTAATGCCAAGGCGGGGCGGAAGATCTTTGCTTCAAGCGGCGGCTGCAACCGCGCGTCTTCCTTCTACCGCGTCCCCATCGAGCGCATGACGAACATCAACATCGATCCGGGTCAAGATGGCACTCTGGAGGATATTGTACGAAACACAGAGAAGGGGATCGTCCTCGATGGTGAGCGAAGTTGGTCTATTGGCTCAAATCGCGAGCAATTCCACTTTGCCACGGAGATCGGCTGGCTAGTAGAGGACGGCGAGATGAAGCAGGTCGTCAAGAACCCCACGTACAAGGGCGACACAGTCAAGTTCTGGAACTCGCTTTCGGCCGTCGGCGATGAATCAACCGTGAAAGTCGCA
>JASFLR010000526.1:0-3460 GCA_050117995.1 Anaerolineae bacterium | reverse complement strand
TGCGGGATTTCCCTCACGCAGCGCCTCCCACTCGTCAAGATCACGTGTGAGCCACTGGACCAGATAGAACGAAAGAAAAGTCGCTGCTGCACTCAGTGCGATGGCAATAAACAACTGTGCTAGACTTAGAAGCAACGTACCCATAGGCATTCTCCTCTCCACTACGACCAGAGTTCCTCACACTGGGCAGTATAGCACAAGGGCGCCTGGAAAGCAACGTTACCATCGGAAGAATCAGTGTGAAAGGATTCGGTCATGCACGCCCGTGTCCGAGCCTGTCCTTTCGCATAGCCATAGCGAACACCCATCCGGAATCAGGTGAAATCATCTGGGAACTTGGCATAGGCTATGCGAAGAGATGCGGCTAGCCGTATTTGCTGCACAAGCTGATTGCTGTGCAGGAGGGACGCGCTACCAGAGTTCAGGGTTGTTTGACGCAAAGGGCGATAGGGGGTATACTAGGCGTCATGAAGCGGCAAAGCTGGGAGAGGAAAAGAGGCGCGGACAGGCTGTTTCGGCATGATCGGGTGCTGTGCACTATGGTGGTGCTGTCATTGCTATGCGCGATCGTTTGGCCAATCCAGTTGCAGGCACAAACACCCGAGCCTCAACCGGTATCTTCCGCAGACTTGGAAGCATGGCTTGATGAAACAATTGCCGGCATGACCACTGCTGACAAGGTAGGCCAACTATTCCTGGTCACCTTCCCTGGCAGCGAAGTGGGGGCGGGCTCGGATATCGCCGAACTGATACAGATTCTACGCGTGGGTGGCGTGATTCTGTCACCCGCTAACGAGAACTTTGGCAACGGAGCCTTTGCTCCGACTCAGGTGCTGTCGCTTACCACCGCGCTTCAGGAGTTGGCGTTCACCTCGTCCTTCCCCGTCACACTAACCCTTAGCGTGCCAGTGACTGTTACCGTGCCCCTGCAGGCCACACCGTCACCTTCGGAAAGGCTGACTGTCACAACCACGACGATGGTGACCTACACTGAAGTAATGACCCGGCCCGCACAGGGGGTCCCTTTGCTGACAGCCATCTATCAGGAAGGGGATGGATATCCATACACATCGCTTCGTGGGGGCTTCACCCAGCTTCCCAGCAACATGGCAGTGGGCGCAACGTGGAACGACGATCACGCTCGTGCATTTGGGACGATTGTAGGTCGCGAGCTGGAGGCAGTCGGCGTTAACTTGCTGCTGGGACCATCGCTGGACTTGCTGAGCGAGCCTCGACCGGGACAGGGTGGCGACCTGGGCACGCGTGTCTTCGGCGGCGATCCCTACTGGGTAGGCCGCATGAGCCAGGCCTATGTCGAGGGTGTGCATTTGGGCAGCAACTGGCGCGTGGCAACGGTGGGCAAACATCTGCCTGGATTGGGCGCTGGCGATCGCAGCCTGGAGGATGAGATCGCAACGGTGGACAAGTCGCTGCAAGACCTGCGGTTGATTGAGCTACCGCCATTCTTTGCTGTGACCCAGACAGACTCGATCACCAATACGACAGATGCATTGATGACAGCCCACATTCGCTACAGGGGATTCCAGGGCAGTATCCGCTACGTTACGCAGCCCATCAGCCTCAATGCTCAAGGGCTTCAGGAGATCCTAGCCCAGCCCGAGCTGGTGCCCTGGCGCGAAGCAGGAGGTGTATTGGTCAGTGACTCGCTGGGTGTGCCAGCCGTGCGCCGCCACTACTCTCCCGAACTGCAATCTTTTCCTCACCGCCAGATCGCGCTTGATGCATTTATGGCAGGCAACGATCTCCTTACTCTGTCGCGGTTTGCCCTTACTGACTCCTGGGAAGAGCACATAGGGAACGTCACCGATACGATCTTGTTCTTCCAATCGCGATATGATGAGGATGAGACGTTCAGGGCCCGCGTGGATCAGTCTGTGCGCCGGATTCTGACCCTCAAGAGGCGCATCTGCACCGATTTCTCTCTCGATAGCTGCATGGGAAGCACGGAGGCAGCGAGTCAAGTTGGCGCGGCAAACGGCCCTGTCGCACAAATTGCCCAGAGCGCAGTGACACTGCTCTATCCTGCGACAGATGAGATTGTTGTTCGCCTACCTCGCCCGCCGCGCCAGGAGGAGCGGATCATCATCTTTACCGACAGCCGGGAAGCGCGGGAGTGTGAGCGTTGCCTACCTTTCTACCTCATGAACCCACAGGCCTTGGAGGAAACGATACTGAGGCTCTATGGGCCGGAAGCTACCGGTCAGGTCAACCCAGATCATGTCTCCTCTTATACCTTTGCCGAACTGCATGCCTACCTGCAGTACGGTTCACCAGACCTAACTGATGTGATACGCGATGCAGACTGGCTCGTGTTTTCCATGCTCGACTATGCCCCGGACGAACACCCCAGTTCTGTAGCTTTGAAAGAGTTTTTGCGGGAGTGGACGATCGGGCAGGTTGCGCAGAACATCATTGCCATTGCCCATGAGGCGCCCTACTACCTTGATACAACCGAAGTAAGCAAGCTGACGGCATACTATGGTCTATACGGCAAGGAGCAGCCGTTCGTCGATGCCGCCGCGCGGGTGCTCTTTCAGGAGTACGCACCCGCAGGCGAGTCTCCGGTGACCGTAGATGGTGTGGGCTATGATCTAGCCAAGCAGCTCTTGCCGGATCCCGCTCAGGTCATCTCAGTCCTCTGGGTTGACCTGCCTCCAGAAATTGAGGGCACACCAGAACCGGTCAAACTGGAAGTTGGTGACCCTCTGCGCATCCGTACCAGTCTCATCCGCGATCGAAATGGGAATCCCGTTCCAGATGGCACTCCTGTGACGTTTCACTATGTGTATGTGGACGAGGGACTTGGTGGGCAAGTGGAGGCAATGACAGTAAACGGCATTGCTGAGACAGCGCTCACTCTCGAGCATGCAGGAATTCTCGAGATCAGAGCCACCAGTGATCCTGCCCAGAATTCCCTTTCGCTCCAGGTAATCAACCAGGGTGAGACGACCGAGATCCTGACGCCGACACCTACACCCACACCCACCTCGACACCGACACCCACGCCGACGCCAACCCTCACACCAACCTCGACGCCGACGCCAACACCTACTCCCACGCCAAGTCCTACACCGCTTGCACAGGAGCTGCCTCCCCCAGAGCCAATGCCGCGGGTTCAATGGTTTGACCTGCTGTCGGCACTGCTGGGCATGATTGCTGCGAGCGGAGTGGTCGTGGTAGTGGGGGGAGGTCTGCAGATGAAGGCACGCGTTGTGAACCCACTAGCGCGGGCGGCGCTGCTGAGCGGGGTGTTTGGACTGGCAGGATATATCTACTACGGTTTGGGCTTTCCAGGCAGCAGCATCATAGATAGAATCGTACCTGGCTTTCGAGGCCTGTTCGTCGGATTCGGATGGGGCCTGGTCCCGCTGCTACTGCTCTTCCTTCTTGTGTACATAAAGGAGAGATATCGCTAGAATGGGATAGCCTATCACTCCTG
>JASFLR010000525.1:0-3469 GCA_050117995.1 Anaerolineae bacterium | reverse complement strand
TACAACTGGTTTGCGCGCGAGATGTCGAGCCACATTCTGCACATCCAGGTTCACAACGGAGCGCCTTTCGAGACGCTCTTTGACAAGACCTTTGCCAAGTACATGAACTCGGCAGAGCTCATCAGCGCTGACTCGATCCACAGTGGCACGATGACCGAGTTGACCTATAGCGTGGGCCTGAAAAAGTCCAGCCAGGCGCAGGAGCTCATGAAGGAGATTGGCAGCTTGAACGGCAACAACAAGGTCACCCTGGTCGCTGGGTACAACGGCACCGATCTGTAGAGCCCCGATCGTAAGGACCTGACTAGAGGGAAACATGGGACTGAGACTGAAGCGCAATCACATCTTTCTCGTCATGCTATTTGCAGCGCTGCTAGCGGCAACAATGACCGGATGCACCGGATACACTTCGGCGGCGACGAGCGGGACTGCCGACACACAGCCGAGTTCCGAGACAACGGCTGAGGTTGCGGCGGACGAGGTGGAGCGTCCAGAGGGCTGGACCGAGGAGACCCATGGTAATGAAGCCGAACCAAATTACGACGTGGTCTTTCCAGATGACAAGGTCAACCAGATCACAATTACCATTGACTCCGAAGGCTGGGAAGCGATGCAGGCGAATATGGTAGACCTGTTCGGTGAAGCAGGCGCTGGCAGCGGCAGCGATTTTCCCGGTGGGTTCGAGCGGCCTGCCGCCGACGGCTTCCTCAATGGTCCAGAGCCGCCCGTGGGCCGCGACCAGGCTGCACAACCGCAGGTTCGCCCGCCTGGCAATCGCCCAGGGGGAGGTGGAGTCGGCGGTGGCGACATGACTCCGGAGAATCCGATGTGGGTTTCGGCTACTATCGAGTTCGAAGGCAATACCTGGACCAACGTCGGCGTGCGGTACAAAGGCAACTCGTCGCTGACCAGTAGCTGGCGCAATGGCACGCTCAAGTTGCCACTCAAGCTCGACTTTGACGAATTTGAGGACGACTATCCCGAAATCGAGGACCAGCGGTTCTATGGTTTCAAGCAGTTGTCCCTGGGCAATGGATTCAGCGACGCTTCTTTCCTGCGTGATGCGGCTACCTCGGCGATCTTGCAGGAGGCCGGATTGCCGGCAGCTGAGACCGCGTTTTATGAGGTCGTGCTCGATTATGGCGAAGGGCCGGTCAGCCTGGGTTTGTACACCATGATCGAGGTGGTCGACGATACCGTTGTGGGGCGCTACTTTGGCAGCGACGACGGCAATATCTACGAAGGTGAGGGAGCCGCTGCCTCCTTTGCAGCCTCCACATACAATCGGATTGAGGAGAGCTTCCAGAAGGAAAATAACGAGGAAGATGCGGACTGGAGCGATATCGAATCCCTTTTCAACCTACTGCATGACGATCAGCGGACCGCTGATCCCGCTGCGTGGCGGGCAGGCCTGGAGTCCATCTTTGACGTGGATGCTTTCCTGGAATGGCTGGCCATCAGCGCTGTCATCCAGCACTGGGATGCCTACGGGAACATGAACCACAACTACTACCTCTATCACGATCCTAATTCAGGTCAGCTAACGTGGATCTCGTGGGATCACAACCAGGCGATGTCCTCTGGCCCGGGCGGCAGCGAAAGACGCGGTCCGGGTGCCAGGACTGTATCGCTAGACAAGGCGGATGTCGACGAAAACTGGCCGCTGATCCGCCACCTGCTCGACGACCCCGTCTACTATGCGCGTTATCTTGACCACCTTGCAGAGACCGTAGCAGGGCCTTTCGACCCTGACCATATGGCCGAGACATATCGGGAGTGGGCGGAACTGATCGAGCCCTATGCTACCACAGACGTCGGCGCCGAGGCCTTTGATGAAGCTGTACAGCAGCTGATCCAACATGCGTATCAACGTGCGGATGCGGTGCAAGAGTTCCTGTCCACCTCAGGAGGGACAGACACACAATGATGGACTATGTCGATGATGCCCTCGTCGAGACATTGTGGAAATGTGAAAACACAGGTTAAGGAGAGAACTAGGATGAAAAAGGTAACTGCACTGCTGCTGTTCGCAGCACTTGTTTTCCCAATTGGCGCTTGCTCCAGCACAGCGTCGGCCATGATAGAAGGCAAAACGGTCTCTGATGAGGAAACGGTGACCGAGCTTGCCGAGCCTGCAGCAACCGCCTTGGACCAAGAGCGGTTCGTTGAAAGCCCTTCCGCTACGACCGCAGTAGAGTACGATGTCGAGTACGATCAGGATGATCTGGAGATCAGCACAGATGCCTCCAAGCTTTCCTACGTGACGCTGGAAGGTAACTCAATCACCGTGGAGGGCAACGGCGCCATAGTCGACGGCAGCACGGTAACGATCACAGCCGCCGGAACGTACAGCATCAGCGGCACGCTGGATGATGGGCAGATCATTCTAGACACGGAGGATGAGAACACTGTATTCCTCATTCTCGACGAGGTGGATATCACCTGTTCGACGAGCGCTCCAATCTATGTGAGCAACGCGGAAAAGGTAGTGCTCACCCTGGCAGAAGGATCCGAGAACTATGTCACCGATGGCGACTCCTACGTCTTTGAAGACGCCGAGTCAGACGAACCCAACGCCGCGGTGTTCAGCAAGGACGACCTGACCATCAACGGCAGCGGCTCGCTCACCGTCAATGCCAACTATAACAATGGCATTGCCAGCAAAGACGACCTAAAGATCATGGGAGGCACCATCACCGTGAACGCTGTGAATGATGGCATCAAGGGCAGGGACTCCCTTGCTATGCTGGATGGAGAGATCACGGTAAACGCCGGCGCGGACGGCATGCAGGCCCACAACGACGAGGACGCAGCAGAGGGTTATATCGTGATCGAAGGCGGCGTGTTGAGCATCACTGCCGGTCTGGACGGGATACAGGCAGAGACCAACCTGATGGTCAGTGGCGGCGAAATCACCATCACTGCGGGGGGCGGCAGCGTTGCCAGCAGTGGCGGGGGCGCCTGGGGCGGCCGTGGAATGGAGGGCAATGCCAACCAGACCACCGACAGCGCGAAAGGGCTAAAGGCCGGCGTGGACCTGACGATCACAGGCGGCAAGATCCAGATCAGTTCCCTGGACGACGCCCTTCACTCCAACGACAGCATCACGATCAACGGCGGCGACTTGACGCTAGCGTCTCGGGATGACGGCATCCATGCCGAAGCTGCACTGACTATCAATGGCGGCGATCTGGAGATCACCGAGTGCTACGAGGGCCTGGAGAGCGTGGTCATCACAATCAACGACGGCACGAGCCGGGTAACTGCAAGCGACGACGGGATCAACGCATCCAGCGGGAGTGGCGGCGACGCAGCTGGCGGGATATTGATGGCCCCGCGTGGAGGGGGATTCGAGTCCGGTGACGGCTACGTGTACATCAACGGCGGATATCTCGCTATCGACACTGGCGGCGATGGCTTGGACTCCAATGGGCCGATCGAGATGACGGCCGGTGTGGTTATCGTCAAC